>NZ_PNDH01000019.1:0-146255 GCF_005887175.1 Pseudoalteromonas sp. S1612
AACAGGCGCTGCCCGAAGGGTTCTGCCTAGGAGCGATTTACTCTTTGTTGCTCGGTTTTTACTTAGCCCACTAGGTTACAAACCTCGCGCCGCGATTAAACCGCTCCTAGTTTGAACAAATTGTAATCCGCAAAGGTCAACAGACCCTAAGTTTGAGCAATAAATTTATTTTTTAATTAATTTATCATTGCATCAGCAGCTTAGTTAAAGTCAAACAAATTAATTGTATTTTGTGTTTGAATTAAACATTTTTGTTGGCTATTTATTAAATGTAGATGAACTTTATGCTACAAAAATATAAATATAAAGGTGAGGATTTTACCGATGAAGAGACAGAAAAGAGATCGTTTAGAAAGAGCTCATTCTCAAGGTTTTAAAGCAGGTTTAGCTGGTCGCTCAAAAGAGCACTGCCCTTATCAACAAGTTGATCCTAAGTCTGAGTGGCTTGGTGGTTGGCGCGAGGCAATAGAAAATCGCAATATGTATAAAACATAAACTCATAACGAATTAAAGCAAAAAGGCCTCCAAATGGAGGCCTTTTTGTTGCGTGTTTTAAACTTAAAACGCGCTGGTATCTTGGAACAAGCCTACCTTTAAATCTTTTGCTTCGTAGATCACGCGGCCATCTACTTCTACGGTTCCATCAGCCATACCCATAAACAATTTACGCTTAATAACGCGTTTCATGTCTAGACGGTAGGTTACTTTTTTAGCTGTTGGCAATATTTGACCGGTAAATTTAACTTCACCTACACCGAGTGCACGACCAAGACCAGGACCACCAGACCAACCTAAGAAAAAGCCCACAAGTTGCCACATAGCATCTAAGCCTAAACAACCAGGCATTACTGGGTCGCCTTTAAAATGACAGTCGAAAAACCAAAGGCTAGGATCGATATCTAGCTCTGCAACTATTTGACCTTTACCATGTTCACCACCGTCATCGGTAATTGAAATGATACGATCCATCATTAACATGTTGTCACTTGGCAAACGACAATTTCCTTCACCAAACATTTCACCTTGACCACAAAGGATCAAATCTTCTTTTGTATAGCTATTTTTAGGTTCCATAACACTTTATCTTTGCTTAGAAATTGCCCCGTACTTTAGCGTACACTTGTACGCTAAACAACTCGGAGCAGTTAAAAAATGGTTTAATTATAAGCAATCAGTAAATGCAACTGATTTTAGTATGATTAAACCGCGCAATTACTAACAGAAATCATTATAATTGGGGCTGACTTTTAATCAGTTTAAAGGAAATTTATGACCCTTTTTGTTAACTCACTCACTGTGATTGATTTTTCTTACTTATGCAATAAACGCGGTGCAGTTGGCGAAAGTTGGATTGTTGATTTGACTTTACATGGCAAACTAAACGAAGAGTCTATGGTTTTAGACTTTGGCTTAGTTAAAAAGCAAATTAAAGGCATTATTGATGAGTGTATAGATCACCGTTTAGCTGTCCCTAACAACATAAACGGCAGCATCAACGAGTTTGCTGATCACAAAACATTAGATTGTACATTTGCTGATAACAAGCACCTTGCAATGAGTGCACCTCATCAAGCATATTGCTTAATAGATACTGATGAGATTAACGTTGAATCAGTAACAGAGTACTTAGTTGCCACAATACTGCCACAGCTTCCTGATAATATTGAAAAGATTGAGTTGGTGTTAAAGCCTGAGCACAATCAGAGCTTTTATTACCACTATAGCCATGGCCTTAAAAAGCATGATGGTAATTGCCAGCGTATTATTCATGGTCATCGCTCACAAATTGGTATAAGCCTTGGCGGTATTTCTATGCCTCGTTTGCAAAAACAGTGGGCTGATAAATGGCGTGATATTTACTTAGCATCTAGTGAAGATCAAATAAACGCCTCTGAATTAAAACATATCTCAGCTAAAAGTGATGATGTTTGTTTTGCGTATACTGCGGCGCAAGGTTACTTTGAAATGGCTATTAGTGAATCACGTTGCGACATTTTACCAATTGATACCACGGTAGAATGTATTGCTGACTACATTGCCAGCCAAGTGAAATTAGAGCACCCAGAAAAAGACGTTAAAATTACCGCCTATGAAGGTGTTGGAAAGGGGTCGATTAGTTATGCTTAAATCCTTATTAGTTTCGGCGTTAATTGTATCAACTAGCTTTAGTGCTATAGCGCTTGAGCTAAAAGGGCATTTAACTCAAGGCGGCCTAGTAACAGGGCAATTAGATAACGCTAAGTCGGTAAGCCTCAATGGTAAGTCGTTAAAACTTGCTGATAATGGGTTATTTGTATTTGGTTTTGGCCGTGATGCAAAACCTGTACATACATTAAGCTGGGTAGATAAAACCGGTAAAGGCCACAGCCAAGATTTAGTTATTACTCTTCGCGATTACGATATAGATAAAATTACCGGTGTTGCTAAAAAATACGTATCGCCTCCAAAAGCAGTAAGTGAACGTATAAGCCGTGAAGCGATCGCAGTACGAAAAGCAAGGGCTGTTAACTCTGATTTAGAATACTTTTTACAGCCAGTACTTAGGCCTGCAAAAGGGCGCATTTCAGGTGTTTATGGTAGCCAACGTTACTTTAATGGCGAACCTCGTAGGCCACACTTTGGTTTAGATATAGCAAACAAAACAGGTTCACCTGTGTATGCACCGATCAGCGGAACCGTGGTGTTTGCTGAACCAGATTTATATTACTCTGGTGGTACTTTGATTTTAGATCATGGGCATGGGGTTACTTCTACTTATATTCATTTAAGTAAGCTTGATGTAAAAGTAGGGCAGAAGATTGAACAAGGTACAAAGGTAGCTGAAATAGGTGCTACGGGCCGTGTAACTGGGCCGCATTTAGATTGGCGATTTAATTGGCAAGGTGAACGCCTTGACCCTGCATTATTAATGCAAGACACATTAGCTAACAAAAAGTAGAGATTATGACTCAAGTAGAGCGCGAAGCCATTATTGCGCAACGTATAAAAGATTCGACCACTTCAGTAACTAAAGCCGTATTTCCTGGGCGTACTAACCATCATAATACGCTATTTGGTGGTGACGCATTAGCATGGATGGATGAAGTTGCTTTTATAGCTGCCACCCGTTTTTGCCGTAAACCATTAGTAACTATTTCATCAGATAGAGTCGATTTTAAAGAAGCTATTCCTGCTGGTTCATTTGCTGAGTTGATATCAAAGGTATCGCATGTGGGGAATACCAGTTTAAAAGTGGATGTTGAAATATTCCTAGAAACTATGCACAAAGATAACAAGCACTCTGCTATTACAGGCAGCTTTACCTTTGTTGCTGTTGATGATAACCACAGGCCAACACCTGTCGTGTGTGACAAAATGCTGCATGGTTTTGAGTTATAACACCTAACAGGAAAAATAATATAAGCACCAATTATGGTGCTTATATTATTAACCATAAAGAACACATCATACTGTTTTTGACTAAGGGCCAACTTAGCAATTAAATAAAATAGAGAGAATTAGTTTATCAATGAGGAGGGCGTATTAAAGTAATAAATGAGACTAATAAAAAGGCGTGCAGTGCACGCCTTTAAATAACTATAAAACCATAGCGGCTATCCAGCCAAACACCAATAACGGAATATTAAAGTGAATAAAGGTTGGCACAACCGAATCCCAAATGTGGTTGTGTTGTCCGTCAGCATTAAGTCCTGATGTTGGCCCTAGCGTAGAGTCAGAGGCAGGGGAGCCTGCATCACCTAATGCGCCTGCCGTACCAACAAGCGCAGCGGTTGCCATTACAGAAAAGTTTAGCTCTAAACATAAAGGCACAAATAAGGTGGCAATTATAGGCACAGTCGAAAATGAACTACCAATGCCCATAGTTATAAATAAGCCGACCAATAAAATTACTGCGGCAGCTATGGGTTTATTACCGTCAAAAATGGCGGCGCTGCTATGGACTAGGCTAGCAACGTGTCCGGTTTCTTTCATTACCGCAGCAAAACCTTGCGCTGAAATCATTATAAAACCAATCATTGCCATCATGGCAACACCCTTACTAAATACGTCGCCGTTTTCTTCCCACTTAACCACACCAAATACACTAAATATAACCACCCCGACTAGGCCACCTAATATCATTGAGCCACTGGCATTTTGAGCGATCAGAGAAGCAAGCACGGCAAATAAACCAACCAGCATTACCTTTTTGGGGTTTTCAACATCAGCTTGTTGGCTTTGCACAGTTAATGCTGTGCTTGTGTATTCGCGGCGTTTTCGATAACTAATAAATAGGGCAATTAACAAGCCGACAAACATACCAATAGCTGGAATTACCATTGCTAAAGGGACACTGGTATTAACAATCTCAAGGCCATTATCAACTAGGTTTTTATGTAATATTGAGTATAAATAAATACCCCCAAAACCATACGGCAGCACCATATACGAGGTGGCTAAACCAAAGGTTAAAATACAAGCAATGGCACGTCTATCTAATCGCAGTTTATTAAACACCACAAGCAGCGGCGGGATCAAAATGGGAATAAAAGCGATATGCACCGGCACCAAGTTTTGAGAAGAAATAGCACAAATCAAAATAATAAACAGAATAAAGTAGCTTAATATGGTTTCACTAGAGCCTGTTTGTGCATTTACTTTAGCGAGTAACTTAGCGGCCAAAATACGCGTTAAGCCTGACTTAGAGATAGCGACGGCAAATGCACCTAGCATCGCATAGCTTAAAGCAATTTCGGCGCCTGATGATAAGCCAGAATTAAATGCATCAATACTTTCTTTTAAGCCCATGCCTGCGGTTAATCCGGCAACAAGCGCACTTATTGTCATTGCAACAATCACATTTACGCGGACCAAAGTGAGTCCCAGCATTAAAATAACGCCTATAATAACTGCGTTCATAGATTTCTCTGTTTTATAGATTTAATTAATTTTATCAGATCTTTAGCCTGATTTTTACGTTCTTTGGTAAATGGTTGCCTTGCATAGCGCACTTGCTCAAATAAGTGACAAAAGGTGGTTATTTGTTGCTCTGCATAGGGGGCTTGTTGACTAATGTGTTGTAATGTTTGAATAGGCGTAGCATTTTTAGGGTAGTTTATAGTGTGCTTATTAGCCCAACTGAGTATTTGATAATACTCTTTTACCAGCGGAGGTTGTTTGGTTGTTGCCTTGGGGCGGTTTATATAAATAAAATAAGCACTAAAACTTAAAATTAAAACAATAATAACTCCAAGCGGTACTAACCAAACATAAGTGTTACCAAACAGGGACGCTAATAAATCTTGTTGTTTATTTTTATCAAATCCCAGCACCCAACTAGACCATTGATAATCGAGGTTTTCTAATTCAAGGCGAAGCCAGTTTATAGCAGCATAATTACTTAAGCTAACTAAACCAAAATTAATATTATTTTTAAATTCATCATTTAATGCTGCACTCTGTGATAAAGAACCATTTAATCGTTCGGGCGCAACAACCGCTGTTGCATCAAATATTCTCCAGCCTGCATTAGTATATACCTCAACCCAAGCATGCGCATCGTATTGACGAACGGTAATATAGTCATTGTTTTGATTATGCTCTCCGCCTAAATATCCGCTTACTACCCGCGCTGGAACGCCAGCACTTCTAAAAATAAAGGCAGCTGCACTGGCATAATGACCACAAAAGCCACGTTTATTACTAAACATAAATTGATCAAGCGTATCATCACCGTGCATAGGTGTTGGCGTAAGAGTGTAACTGAAACTATTTTGCGAAAAATAATCTAGCAGTTTATTAAAAAGCTCATCAGCGTTAGCACTTCTGTTTTTTAACTGTTGCGCCAGTTGATAACTTTTTTGGTTATTACTCACAGTAAGCGTTTTATAAAAACGCTGCTCTACGCTATTAAGCTTCTTAGTCGATAATGGTTTAGTACTAACAGAATATTGTAACACTTTGGATTTATATTGTTTTTTCCGCAGCAAGCCGACTGAGTTGGAAACTACATTTTCATTGTTACTACTGGCATAGCCAAGCCCATATAACCAATCAGCCATTGCTGGCTCAGCAATTATTGAGTATTGAGTGGTATTAACATTGCTGCTATTTTGGGTTGGCAACATCATTGCTTGCTTTAAAAACGAAGATGTTTTCCAAGCTTTACCGTCAAATTCATCATGTACAATAGCGCGCCAATAATAAGGGGGCGTGGTTGAATTATTATCAAACTTCGCTCTAAAAACCAATTCATCGGAGTTTGATAACTTTGCAATATCAAATGGGTCTACTTGTTCCGATAGGCCTGTTTGTGCCATTTTAGGGCCAGGTAATTGCCAAAATGCAGGAAGTTTTGGTAAAAATATTAAGAGTACAACTGCCAAAGGAAAAGCCAGAAACATTATTTTAGCACTTTGTTTTGATGACAGTTTTAAACTATGACTAGATTCAAGTAACCCAAGTACAGCAAAATTTAAAATATACAGCGTACTAATAATTAAAGTGGTAAAAATAGTTTGGCTAAACAAATACACTGCTGAGAGTGAAAAGAAAGTGAGGGTGATGATCAATTGATAATGCTGCTTTGTTTTTGCTTGCAGCAATTTAAAAACACACGACAATAAAAGCATTGCAACAAACAGCACCACAGTATCTTTAAAGCCAATACTGCTTAGCATAATAATTAATGCTACTACAGCGAGTCCGTTTGCTAACCACGCATTGGGTTTTTGTTTGTGTTTAAGAGTTAAATAAATATTCCAACCACATAACACGCTAAGCATAATAATAAAGGGTAGGGGCAAGTGTTCTATAAAAAAGCTCACTAAACCTAAGTAAATAAATGACAGAGAAAAATTTATAACGCGTTGATTTTTTATCTCATTCATAATCAGCGCCTACATTACTTAAGGCTTGTAAGCAGCGTTGCAGATGAAGCTTACCTGATCCATTTTCTATGGATTTATTAGGCAATTTCAATGAGTAATTAATGCCGCTTTCAAACGCTTGGCATAATAGGTAACACAATTGCCCTAAGCGTTGCTCGGTATCGCCTGTCATTAAATTAAAGTCAAATTGTGTATCGGCAGATTTAAAATCACTAAATTGTTTTACTAATAATTGCTGAGTTTTTGCGTAGTGTTTCCACGAAACTCGCTGCAATCCCATTTCTGGTAAGTGATTGATTAGACTTTCAAACTCATCATCGCCTAGATGTTTTTCAGCTCCTTCATCATCATTAGCAGTCATTTGGCTTAATTGTTTTTGATTTGGTGTTTTAATAATTGAAGGGTAAACATAAACGGTATGATTTGGTTGAATATAGCTCCATACACTCACCAAACCAAATGGATAATTACTCGCAATTTTTATTGGTTTTAATGAATAGCGACCGCGCTTTAAATAAGGCAATGGTAACTGGCATTGTATGGTATCGGCTTTAACACTCTCTATATAGCAGGTGTGTTCAAAATTATTGGGATAACTTAAGGTGATTGACTGACATGTGTCGTTTGATTTTATTTGCCACACTAATTGAGGTGGCTGTGGCGCAAAATTCTCAATAGTATTTTTAAAGCTGACAGTTAAGCCTTTTGCGTTGCTATAACCTAACAACAAGGCAAAAATAATAATCACAGACATTAAATACGCCATAAACAGTATTAAATTATTTTGATAATTAATTCCCATTACAAAATTTAATAGTGCAACAATCGTAAAATATACACCCAGTGTGGAAGGCAAAACATAAATAGTATTATGCGTTAAAGTGATGCTGTTTTCTTTGTGCTTATTTTTTAATAAGGTCGTTAAAATTGTACTTTTTATAGCATGAATAAAAGTAGGGCGTTTTAATTTTAAAATACCCATTGATCTAAACGGGCACTAAAACATGTTTTAAAATGTCTGCAATTTGGTTGTTGCCAGACTCACTATGCAAACCTAATCGGTGCTGGCACACACTAGAAAATACCGCTTGTACATCTTCAGGTAGAACAAAGTCTCGACCTTCAATATAGGCCCATGCCCTTGCAGATTTTGCCAGCGCCATACTGGCTCTTGGTGAAAGCGAAGCAGCTAACGATTGAGTCTCACGTGTGTAAGTCACTAATTCAATTATATAATCAATAACCGGAGCACTTAGCGTAATATTAGCTATAGATTCTTGTATTTGTTTAAGTTGTTGCTGGTTAATTCGCTGTGGTAATTGGGAGTAATCGCGCTTTTGATTGTTTAATAGTAATCTTTTTTCAGCGTTTTTAGGTGGAAAGCCTAAGCTTATACGCATTAAAAAACGATCTAATTGCGATTCTGGCAGCGGATAAGTTCCTGCTTGATATAAAGGGTTTTGAGTAGCAATAACAAAAAACGGAGTAGGGAGCGGGTACTTTTCTCCATCTACGGTCACTTGTTGTTCTTCCATGGCTTCTAATAACGCACTTTGGGTTTTAGGACCCGCACGATTTATCTCATCAGCAAGTACTACTTGGCTAAAAATTGGGCCTTTATGAAATGAAAAACTGTGTTCTTTATTATTAAAAATATTGGTACCAATAATATCAGCGGGTAATAAATCGCTAGTAAATTGAATACGTTGATACGATAAACCCAAAACAGCAGCTAATGCATGCGATAAAGTGGTTTTACCCATACCTGGTAAGTCTTCAATTAGTAAATGACCTTCACTAAACAAACAGGTTAGTGCTAATTTTATTTGTTGTTGCTTGCCAAATATAACGGTAGATAGGTCATCAATAATAGTGGTAACTAGGTGCTGCATAATGTCCTTTAATCTATCAGTTCTAAACGTTTCATTACGGCATCAACTTTTTGCGCGTTGAAAGGCTTGGCTATAAATTCTTTTGCGCCAAGTTCCCAAGTATTTTGTACGGTCTCAAAACTATTATGGCCTGAGCACATAACCACATGAGCATATGGGTGCTCGTTATTAATCGACTCTAAAATTTCGATGCTTTCAGAATCAGGTAAATCAACATCTAAAAATATAACGTTGGGTGATTTTTCGCTAAGTAAGGGTTTAGCACAATCAAAATTATCACACTCAATAATGTCATCAAAACCTAAGCCGGCTAACACTTGGCTTAAGTCAGCACGGATTTGTTTAACATCATCAATAATTAAAATTGGTTCGAGTGGGCGTACAAATTCCATATGAATACTTCAACATTTTTTACGGCTTGTGATTTAATATTAAGCTAAGCATTAAGGAACCTCAAGGTGATAACTATGAATTACCGTAATAGTCGTTTAAATACACTTAATGTCCGATACCGTCTAGTATTGGACTTAGTGAGCTTGAAGTTATTAAAATAGAGCGCCACACATGCACTTAAATACTACTACCTATAATTTATATTATGTTAAATAAGATGGAAGTGTACTTAATCAAACTAACTATCGGCAATTAGGTCACTTACAAACACGGTATTTTGGCCCTTTTATCGCATAATATTTATATTCAATAGAATGCTCTACTTTATTAAATATAAAAACTCTGTAATGACATTTTAATCAACCAAACTATTTAGCTCATCAATTAATTGCTTAAGCTGTTTAGTTTCGTCGTTTAGCTTTTGCTGATACTTTTCAACTTTGTCATGCTTACCTTGGCGCTTAGCTTTTTTAAGATCGATTTTATATTCTTCAATTTCTGAATTTGTATCATCTATTTTTTGTTGTAACTCTGCTTTTAATCCATCATTGGTACAATATGCGTTTATGTTATTAAGTGCTTTATTGAGACCTGCAACTTTGTGTGAATTACCTTGGCGTTTTGAAGCAAATAACTCGAGGTTAACTTCACAGGCTTTTTTCGCACATCCCGTTAAATCTGCACAATCATCTTTGGCCAATACGACTGTTGAACCGGCTAATAATAAACTTATTGAAATACCTTTAATAATTGTCATTTTATAGTTTTTATTATCTCGCATTGTTCATTACTCCTACTTAATTAGTCGTTAGCGACAAAATACAGATAACAGCCCTTGCAGCTCTTCATTTATAACATGTTGTTTTACAACATCTTGCATAGGAGTATTTGAAACTTTGTTATTTAAAATACCCACCATTTTGGCGCTTTCTCCAGCACATAAAGCCTTAACACTGTGTACGCCTAATCTTATTGCTAGCATACGATCCGCAGCCGATGGGTTTCCGCCGCGCTGTAAGTGCCCTAGCTTGGTTACACGTAAATCTATACTTGGATTTACGGCAGTTATTTTTTCACATACATATTCAACACCATTTTCATCGCCCTCAGATACCACCACGATAAATGCGTGTTCGCTATGATAATCGCTAATCTTTAGCAATAAATCATCGATATCTTTGTCATTTTCAGGGATCAATACTGAATCGGCACCAGAGGTTAAACCGGCATAAGTGCCAATATATCCGGAATCACGCCCCATAACTTCAATAACAAACACCCTATTATGAGATTCTGCTGTATCTCTAATATTATCAATACATTGCATTGATGTGTTTACTGCTGTATCAAATCCTAAAGTGTAGTCTGTGCCGGCAATATCGTTATCTATAGTGCCGGGAATGCCAATATAAGGGATATTGGTTATGTGTGATAACCATAAACAGCCTCTAAAAGAGCCATCGCCACCTATGACAATTAAGGCATCAATATTATTATGTTCAATTGTAGCTAAAGCTTGCTGTCTACCTGTCTCAGTTCTAAACCTTTCACTACGTGCGGTTTTTAAAACGGTACCGCCTAAGTGCATACTTTGTTGCAGGTTTTTGCAATCAAGTGTCACTAAATCATTATCAATTAAACCCTCATATCCTTTTCGAACTCCTGACACTTTTATGCCTTGTTGTTGAGCGGTTTTTACGATGGCAAATAAAGCGGTGTTCATCCCTGGAGCATCACCTCCAGAGGTAAGCACGGCAATATGATTAATTGGTTGCATCGGTTCACGTCCTTAAAGCAAGCTATACATTAAAATGATAATAGCTGTTTATTGTTAGGCAGTGTTAACTAAGTGCAGTTAAGTTGATCTGGTTATGCGTTATTAAACAATATTTTTCATAACAATAGAGGGAAGTATTTATATTGGCATGCTAACTTGATGTTAACATGCCGTGGTTATGTATTAATGTAGAGCAGCAGTAAACGGTATATTTTTACAAATTTCTGCTTCTATTATTAATAACTCTTCTAAACGATCATCAACTTCTTGTTTATCAAAGTATTCGTAAGCAAGTTCAACAAATAGGTTTTTATGTTTTTCTTCAGACTTGGCTATCGCAACATAAAAATCTTTTTCTTTTCCTTCTGGTAAGGCTTCGGCAACTAAAGAAAAACGTTCGTGTCCCCTCGCCTCAATTACACCGCCAACGAGTAGCCTATCCATTAAAAAGCCATCGCGTCCATGTCTAAAGTGTGCGCGAATTTGTTTAATGTAAGGGTCTTTTTTATCGTCACCTAAATTAGTATCACGCTCAATGAGTAATTTCAGCACTTGCTTGAAATGAATTAACTCTTCTAAGGCTAAGTCAGTCATGGCTTTAACTAATTTACGCTTATCAGGGTAATGTGAAAGCATAGACATAGCCATGCCAGATGCTTTTTTTTCAGCAGCAGCGTGGTCTTGTAAAAAAGTTTCAAAGTCGGCTAAAACAACTTCGGTCCATTCAAATGGCGTGTGGTATTTTAATTCAAACATATGGATACAACTTATAAAATAATGCGTGGATTTTAGCGTATTTAAAAATAAAAATCTTTGCTCGCGGTTTAAATTTGTCTCTCATAAGGTAAAAATTTATCTATCCGCCCTTTCGCTGTCGACTCAATTTTTAATGGATGTTTTATATCATTCCACGCGGTGACCTTACCCCTCATATTCATTTTTTCAAAGCCATTTAACTCAGAGGTAATATTTAAAAAATCACAAAGCTGACTAAAACTGTTAGGGTTGGCTATATCTATTGATAAAAAATCATGTTCTCGATTACTAAAATAAGCCTTAGCATTATTAATGTGTACGTTATAACAATCAGTTAAATACTGATCGTTATTTATATTCTCTAGTGAAAAGTCTTTAAATGTATTTAAATAACAGCGCTTTAAATGAATGTTAAAGCCACCATCTGCACGGGTTAAATTAGTGTGCATTCGTTGTAAAAGCTGTCTTATTGATGGTATCCATGCAGTAAGCTCTCGCTCTAAATATATAAATTTTGCGCCAGGATAGTATTTATCTAATACTTTAAAATCGTTAAATATGGGGGTGTCTGCAATTGCGACCGCATTATCAAAACAGGCGGTAGTGTATGCAGTATGAGCAGTTGGTATACCAAAATGTAAAAATGCATTGCATACACTGGTGGTACCGGTTCGCGGTAAGCCAATAATAAATATTTTTTGTTTCATGGGGTTTTACATGTCTTTTTCTGAAAACCAAAGTGAAGTATTATCAAGTGGTGTTAGTAAGGGTAAGTTATTGTTTTCTAATCTAATAATAATCTTGTTTTTGATATCTGCGTGCTCAATGGCACTGCGATGATACGCATTAAATAAGCGGTCAAACTCGCCATTTTTACGCATAACCGCTAAGCCATTTTCAACTGCATAGGCCAACTCGGGCGTATCTTTACTAAAAAAGAAGTAAATTGCACTTGGGTATTGCAGTATTAACTGAGGAAGAGTTGTAAGTTTTGCATCACCTTTAAAGGTATTTAGCTCCGTTTCAACCTCAAGCAACGATCGAGGAAATACATCTCCTCTGCCTTTTATTAACATATTAAATAATGAGCTGTATTCAATTGATGTTGATACCGTTAATCCACTATCTAATAAAACTTGAGTATCTGGCCAGTCGTGACCTTGAATAAAGTGGATACCTTTAAAGTCATCAATTTTTTTTAAGCTTGATAATTTTTTTTGTTTATTCTGTGTAGTGACAAGTAAACGCCACCCGTATAAACCTTTAAAAATAGGCACTCTTACGGGCAATAGCTCTTTTTCTCGCTGCTGTGAAGTCATGGTCCATGCAACGTTGACTTCATCATTATGTATAATTTGTTTTAATGAGCGGCTTTGAGGCATAGAAATACTCGATGCTTTTAATGTATATTTTGCGCCGCTGTATTGTAAGGCCGTTCTCAATAAAACCAACGGATAAAGAATTTCATCTTCACCAACTCGCATCGTTTTAGGATAAACATAATTTAAACCATCAATACTTTGATTGCTATTGTCATTTTCTATTGCCCCTACAAATGACACCAACGAAGTGGCAAAACATAAGCTTATAAAAACAATAGCGAATCGCATCTTTATTTATCGACTTAACAATAAAATTAAGGAACTTACAAAAAGAATAGCAAATGTCATCATCATACTTAATACACGTGCTTTCAAATTGTTAGTTCTAATAGCTGAGCCATGAAGTGCACGGCTTATAAATAGCAAACCGCCAAGTGCATGCATATAATGACTTGCTAAGCCTTGATACTCTAATAAGAACAGTAAAATTAGGCTAATTGGTACATACTCAATAAAATTCCCATGAGCTCGAGTTGCACGTTCAAGCTCAGGATGACTCCCATTACCAAGTGAAATGCCTTCAGCCTTACGTATTTTTACAACATTAATACTCAGGTAAATATAATATAGTGCCAGTAAAGCCGCATAACTCGATATAATCACAGTATTTTTCCATTAAATTTTTAAGCAATAATAACACATAACTTAAGCTGTAAAATCACTTACTTTAGTATCAAATATGCTAGAGTGATTTATAGATTGGTATCGTAATAAGTAAGGATAATATGTATTTAAGAACAAAAATAACCAATAGCTACCGCGAAATAATTAACAGTATTGGGTTTTATCCCTCTTTATTATCTGTTGCTTTTTTATTTTTTGCTGTGCTGACGATGTCAGTCGAGTACTTAGCCCCTATTGAGAAACTTAAATCACTAATTTCATTTATATTAGTTGATAGCGCAGAAAACGCACGTACCATTTTAAGCACCCTCGCTGGCAGCATTATTTCGTTAACCGTATTTAGCTTTTCTATGGTGATGGTGGTATTAAATTCAGCCAGTGCTAGCTTATCACCTCGAGTTGTTCCTGGGCTCATTACCCGTAAATCACACCAAATGGTTTTAGGTTTTTATTTGGGTAGTATTATTTATTCAATAATAATGCTGATAAATATCAACAAACTCGATAATGGTAATACCGCTATTCCTGCTCTTGGCGTGTTGTTTGCGCTTGTTTTTGGGTTAATATCTTTAGGGTTATTTGTATTTTTTATTCATTCTATTTCAAAAGCAATACAAGTAGATAACGTATTAAATGGCTTGTTTAGGCAAACAAAAAAAGAAATTCAAGACATTATCAATATGCAAGACGAAAACCCCGTTGATAACTTTCCTGAGTTTTCAAACTGGCATTCAATAAACAGTACAACCGAGGGTTACTACAAAGGGGTTCATTCTAGTAAATTATGTGCCCTACTAGCAGATGAAAATATTGAGCTGTTTATTACGGTTAAGCAAGGTTATTTTACAGTTAAAGGTTACCCGTTTTTAAAGTGTAATAAGGACATATCTGAGAACGAAGAGTTAATTGAGAAAATTTTAGATTGCTTTATTTTTTATATAGAAGAATACATTAGCGACCATTACCGCTATGGGTTAACACAAATATCAGAAATTGCGGTAAAAGCTATGAGCCCAGGAATAAACGATCCGGGTACTGCCGTTAAATCTATTGATATGTTGAGTATATTATTAATAGAACGACTAAAGATTAATGCAATAAATTACTCATGCTATGAAAAAGATGAGCAACCATTGTTGTACTTTCATGAAACCAGTTTTGATGAACTACTTCATGATAACTTCACCCCTTTACGCAATTATGCAAAAGCCGATGCCTATGTAATGACTAACGTTATTGAAGCATTTAAAAATATTTTATTTATTGCTAATGAGAATGTGGATGCACGAAACAGTGTGTTTAATTATTTAAATGCCATTGTTGATGATATTAATCAGCACATAGTTAACGAATACGATCGTCAAGAGATTAGTAATATGCTGTATGCCATTGTGCGTATTAGTGAGTCACAAGGAAAGCAGTTGGTGGCACGATTTGAGCGCCACCCACCTATAAGAGCTTAATCAATATAATAAATTGCGTAACTTGATGCGCTTATTGTAATTTCACCAGCATGATATGCATCGGGTACATAGTTACTCGGTGCACCATCAGCCATCATTACTTTTTCACTGCGCATGTAAGGTACTGATGGCATATCAAGCGGACTTAAAGACGCACTATATAAGCCTTTCAATTCAACATCAAAATCATCAGTTAACTCTTTTGCCGCTGCTTTAGCTTGTTTAATAGCTAATTTTTGTGCTTTTTTGTGCAGCTCATCATAGTTGCTCGCTAAAAACTGCGTCTGTCTAATTTCATTAATACCGTTATTAACTAAACTTTGTAAAAGCTCAGGGTATTTATTAATCGCAGAGAGTTTAATTGTAAGCGTTCTGGATACTTTAAACCCGGTAAACTCTTGCTTACCTGTTTCGCGGTTATATTGATTATCACGATAGATTGAGATTTGACCAGCATTAATATCTGCATCAGCTACGCCTAGTTTTTTTACTAAACTAATTGCACTGGCCATCGTAGTATCAGTTTGTTTTTTTGCGGCAATTAAGTTTTTATCTATTTCCGTAATACCCACTGTTAATAAAACATGATCTGGCATAGTCGTTACCGATGCTTCACCTTTTACATAGATATGAGGCTCTTCAGGGGCATTAGTTGCATAAGCTGACGTGCTTAGCAAAGCAGCCGTTAAAATCGAAAGTGTTTTCATAGGTCTATCCTTTTAAATTGATTACCTTAGTTAACACCTTATGTGGTTAATTGCAGATGAACAAGCATAAAAAAACAGGCAAAAGCCTGTTTTTTAGTAATGAAGCATTAAATGCTGCAACGCTTGTAGTTACGATACTTCGGTAACCAGTAGTTTCTGTCGATGGCTGCCCACAGAGCATCATCTGAAATTTCAAGAGCAACGCCCTCTTCAATTGCTTTTTTAGCGACTGCAAATGCAATACGTTTACTTAGTGTTTCAATTTCTGTTAGCGCAGGTAATAAACTACCTTTGCCCGTATTAGCTAATGGTGATGACTCTGCCAACATTTCACTCGACATTATTAGCATCGCATCGGTAATACGCGTTGCTTTAGCAGCAATTACACCTAAGCCAATACCTGGGAAAATGTAGCTGTTATTACATTGAGGAATTGGGTAAGTAACGCCGTTATAAACAACAGGCTCAAATGGGCTACCTGTAGCTACAATCGCTTTACCATCAGTCCATTTAATAACATCTTCTGGGTAAGCTTCTACTTGTTTAGATGGATTACTTAACGGGAAAATAATAGGTGCTTCACAGTTTGCGTGCATAGCGCGAATAACTTGCTCAGTGAATAAGCCCGGTTGACCTGATACACCAATTAAAATATCTGGTTCTGCACAGTGCATTACATCTAATAATGACGCGTATTCGCCGCTGTAAGTCCAATCGGCTAGGCAGCTCGTTGGTTGCGCTAACATTTGTTGGAAGTCGCGTAAGCCTTCCATGCCATCAGTTAATAAACCAAAGCGGTCAACCATAAATACTTGGCTGCGAGCTTGTGCTTCACTGATACCTTCGGCCACCATAGTGCTAACAATTTGTTCAGCAATACCACAGCCTGCAGATCCTGCGCCTACAAACACAACTTTTTGAGTCGATAGTTTAGCGCCTTTAACACGACAAGCTGCTAATAAAGACCCCACAGTAACCGATGCAGTGCCTTGAATGTCATCATTAAAGCTACAAATTTCATTACGGTAACGCTTTAATAATGGCATAGCATTTGGTTGTGCAAAGTCTTCAAATTGCAGTAACACGCTTGGCCAACGACGCTTAACCGCTTTAATGAATAAATCTAAAAACTCATCGTATTCATCTTGCGCAATACGCTTATGGCGTGCACCCATGTACATTGGGTCGTTTAATAGTTTTTCGTTATTCGTGCCTACATCAAGCATAACCGGTAATGTATACGCTGGGCTAATACCACCACAGGCGGTATATAAAGAGAGCTTACCAATTGGAATACCCATACCGCCAATACCTTGGTCACCTAAACCTAAAATACGTTCGCCATCGGTAACCACGATAACTTTAACTTTACCTTTAGTGGCATTACGTAAAATATCGTCAATTTGAAAGCGATCTTCATAAGAAATAAACAAACCACGTGCACTGCGATAAATATCAGAAAACTTCTCACAGGCATCACCCACAGTTGGGGTGTAAATAATAGGCATCATTTCTTCAATATGATCGCGTACCAAACGGTAGTAAAGCGTTTCGTTATTGTCTTGAATAGCGCGTAAATAAATGTGCTTATTTAAATTGTCATTAAAACTTGAGTATTGTTGGTAACAACGCTCAACTTGTTCTTCTATTGTTTCGTAACGAGGAGGAAGTAAACCTGCAAGATTAAAGTTTTCACGTTCTTTTTGGCTAAAAGCACTTCCTTTATTCAATAATGGGGTTTCAATTAGGCCTGGGCCAGAATAAGGAATATAAAGATAATTAGGATCGGTATTTGTAGTCATATTTCCAAGCTTTACTGAATCTTAAATAATGATCTGCCATTATCATTGTTAAAGGCTAAATTGCAATGACATTTAAGCTTGTCAGACCATTGAAAATGTTCAAATACAAGCGCTACTTTAGTATAAAGCCACTCATATTTGGTGAATATGTTAGCTGCCGATTGTGGATTTAAAAATTAAACGCACATTAAACAAACGATTTCTTTTTTAATGGTAACAACACTGACGGCTATTTTTAGATTTGCTAATTTTTTACGTTAGTTAACATGCTATTTTCAATCAAATAGTTATTAACTATTAATCTGTTATATTTAAAACAGCAGGCAGCAAACCTGCTGTTTATTATACATGTTTTAAAATTTAAATGAGGCTTTATTATTACTTAAATCAGATAACGCCATCCCTTCTCTGCGCGGATCGGCGGCGCCATACAAGCGGTTGTTTTTAACTTCTACCGCATGCAGCCCTGAGTTTAAGTCAATGACACGCACATCATGGCCGCGATTTTTAAGCTTAGGTACAAGCGCTTCAAGTTCAGTACCTTTTTCAAGGCTAGTATAATCATTACGATTAGTTGTACGCGGTAAATTAATGGCCTGTTGTGCATTTAAATCCCAATCTAAAACGCCAATAACAACTTGCGCTACATAATCAATAATACGACTCCCACCAGGAGAACCGACTACTAAACGTAAACTGCCATCTTGGTTAAAAACCATCACCGGAGACATTGAGCTGCGCGGACGTTTATGTGCTTCGACCCTGTTAGCCACCAATTTGCCATTTTTACGTGGTGAAAGTGAAAAATCAGTCAGCTGATTATTTAAAATATAACCATTAACCATCACTGTTGAGCCAAACGCCATTTCAATAGAGCTGGTCATTGAAACAGCGTTTCCTTTGCTATCCACAATTGATACATGCGAGGTAGAGGGCAGCTCAAAAGAATCATCGTTTGCATAGCTTAAGTAATCAACAGGGTTACCTGGCAATGCTTTTTGATCTTTTTCAGTAATTAATTTCGCGCGGGTGGCAATATAGTCTTTATTTAATAATTCTTGAGTAGGTACTTGGGTAAAATCAGGATCGCCAATGTATTTATTACGATCGGCAAACGCAATACGTGACGCTTGGCTAAAGTAATGAATTGCCTCGGCGCTATTGGCTTTAATATTTGCCATGTTTTTGTGTTCAAGCAAGCCTAAAATTTGTAGTACTGAGATACCGCCACTACTAGGCGGCGCCATAGAGCAAACATTATAAACTCGGTATTTTATACAAACGGGTGCACGCTCTTTACTGCTGTAATTAGCAAGATCTTGCTCAGATAATTTACCAGGCGCAATTTTTGACTGCTGTACTGCTTTTACCATAGCTTTGGCATTATCGCCTTTATAAAACGCATCTATCCCTTTTGAAGCAATGTCTTTATATAAATTAGCTAATGGCTGATTTTTTTTAATACTGCCGACTTCAATTACTTTGCCATTAGGAAAAAAATACTCATTAATCACCGGCATACTCATTACGCCTGGGTTTAATTGTCTAACCAGTAAACCATGTAACCGAGGCGATACTTCAAACCCTTGTTCAGCAAGTTTAATCGCAGGTTTAAATAAGCTAGCCCAAGGTAAGGAACCGTACTGTTTATGAGCGCTGGCAAATGCATGTAAAATACCGGGTACGCCTACAGAGCGTCCACCTACAACCGCTTCAATCCATTTTACTGCGTTGCCGTGTTTATTTAAAAACAGGTTTTCATCGGCATTACTCGGCGCGGTTTCACGGCCATCAAAGCTGGTGAGTTTATTATTAGCTTTATTGTAATACATCATAAAGGTACCACCGCCAATACCAGATGACTGCGGCTCAACTAATGTAAGTACTAATTGGGTGGCAATAGCGGCATCAACCGCACTGCCGCCTTGCGCTAAAATGGCTTTACCTGCTTGTGAAGCATACGGATTAGCGGCGGCTACCATGTACTTATCGCCAGCCACTAATTGCTTATGTACAACACCTGTGGCCGCTTCAGGTTCACGTGTTTCAATTGTGCTAGCGTTTTGTGCAAACAAAGGAAAAGATAGTGCACTTAGAGTCAGTGCGAATAAACAGTTGAGCTTAAAATTCATAATCACTTAATAAACTTAAATTGCATGGAAGATAATTGGCATCTTAAAGTTAAACAGGCACAATATGCAAAAATAAATATAAAAATGATCGCTAAATGCTTAATTTACCTCTTCAGCCGCGCTATATTTTCCCTCCCTTATGTTTAATTGTATTAAGTTCGCTCTTAGCATGGCTGGGGATAAACAACGAACTTGAATTTAATCGTCAACTGGTTGAACAAGGCCAACTGTGGCGTTTATTTACCAGCCAATTTGTACATGCTAACTGGGCGCACTTAGGGTTAAATTGTGCCGGTATAGCGCTTATTTGGTTATTGCATGGTGAGTACACATCCCCAAGCAGATATAGTTTTAATATTGCCACATTAGCAGTTTGGTGTGGCTTAGGTGTTTTTTGGTTTTGTCCCGCAATTACAATTTACACAGGGCTTAGTGCAGTTTTGCATGGCGTGATCATTTGGGGAGCCATAAAAGATATCACTGTTGGACTTAAATCGGGTTATGTGTTGTTTATTGGTGTGTGGGTAAAGCTAATCGCTGAACAAATAAATGGCCCTAGTGCTGATATAGGCGCATTGATAAACTCAACGGTGGCTGTTGATGCACATTTAATTGGCGCGATTGGCGGCGCATTGTTGGGCGTTCCTTTAATTATTAAATTCATCAGCAAAAATAAAGAATAAAAAACGCCACATTGTGGCGTTTCTTATTAACTTACCGCTATTTATAGTGTTTCTTTAAACAGCTTATAAATTCGACGGTATTCATCTAACCAGCTCGAAGGCTGAACAAAACCATGCGGCTCTACTGGGAAGATTGCTGTTTCAAAGTTTTCTTTCTCAAGCTCGATTAAACGCTGTACTAAACGCACTGAATCTTGAAAAAATACATTATCATCAACCATAGGCGCATTTATTAATAAATGCTTTTTAAGCCCTTCTGCATAGTAAATAGGTGAACTACGCTCATAAGCAATTGGGTCAACATCTGGGTGATTCAAAATGTTAGCAGTATAGCCTGTATTATAATGTGCCCAATCAGTCACAGGGCGAAGCGCAGCACCTGATTGAAACAAGTCTGGCGCGGTAAATAACGCCATAAAGGTCATAAATCCGCCGTATGAACCACCGTAAGTACCAACCGCTTGAGTATCAACGTTGGCATTTTCAGCCATCCATTTTACGCCATCTGCTAAGTCTTGTGTTTCAGGTGTTCCCATTTGGCGGTAAATAGCAGTACGCCAATCTCGGCCATACCCCTTTGATGCTCGGTAATCCATATCCATCACTACGTAACCTTCATCGGCAAGTAATGAATGGAACATAAATTCGCGAAAGTAACCAGACCAACCCATGTGTGAATTTTGCAGGTAACCGGCACCATGGTTAAAAATAACCGCTTTACGGTTTTTACCTGTTTCACCTTCTTGGTAATCAGCTGGGTAATAAACTTTGGCGTATATTGGCTGATCTGTATGGCTTGAAGGCACAGCAACAATTTTAGGCGCCGTTAGTTTTTTAGCTAAAAACGCGTCAGATACCGTGTTAGTTAAACGAGTTGCGGTTGTGTTTGCTTTAGCCTCAGCTACATAAAGTTCAGTCGGAATGGTAATTTTAGAGTGTTTTAATAATAACTTAGACTGATCAGGGCTTAAGGTGTAATCCGTCATGCCGTTTAAGTCTGTTACTTGCTCGCTATCACCTGTTTGTGGGTTTACACGGTAAATTTCGTAAAGACCTGGATGCTCAACATTCGCTTTATAATAGATAGCACTATTGTCATCAGCGAGGGTTAAATTAGATACTTCAAATTTACCCATGGTTAGCGCAGTCGCTTTACCATCAAGTGGCTTTTTATAAAGCTGACTATAGCCCGACTCTTCTGATAAATAATACAGAGTATTGGAATCATTTAACCAACCAAAGTCGTTAAACGCATAAGCAATCCATGCGTCGTCATGTAGTCGATGTTGAGAGACAAGTTGGTTATTTTCAAAATCTACAGTGGCTAACCAACGATCTTTGTTATCCCATGCTTCAAGCATAATCGCTACTTGGCTACCATCATCGTTCCAGCTGATGGGTGATTGATTCCAACCCCAATCTGAAATAACGTTTATACCACGAGGTTGTTTTTTAGATTTATAGGTTTTACCTTCACGGGCGAAGTTTTCTTTTTTAACCTCAGCAAGTACATCTTCATCAAAACCAGGTAAGGTGTTAAACCCTAATGTGGTTTGGCTTTGATCTGCAAGGTTAATATAAACAAGCTCTGAGGTTTGCTCTTTAGAATCAGCTACGCGACGGCGAACTTTTTTAGGCTCTATCGTCGCATCATCAGTGATGTAATTAGGCATAATATCGCCTTCACCACGCCATGAGCTTTTTTCTTGTACTACAACAATTAACGCATCGCCATTTGGAGAAAGCTCGGCTTCATCAACCGTGTTGCCATCGCCTAAATAATAATAGGTATTAGCAATTGAGCTGTTATTAGCTTTTACTTGCTCTTTACGTGCATGCTTGTCTTGTTTATTTTTGTGCTGTAGTGCAATGTAATCAATCAGCTTATGTTGCTCTTTGGCGATATAAGTTGATGGTTCTTTTACGCCTTGTGGTTTATCAGCCAGTTTTAAGTTGGCAATTTCACGGGTTAAACCTGTGGTTAAGTCTACTTTGAAAAAGATATTACCCTGGCGATACGCTAAGTTACCGTCGTTTAAAAATTGTGGTTTTGACTCTGTCGCAGAACTTTGCGTAATTTGTTTAATTGCGCCTGATTTTACGTTTTTGATAAATACATTACCCTCAAACACATAAGCTTGAAGTGATTTATCGTTTGAAAAAACAGCTTTACTTGAACCAACACGGTGTAATTTTTCTAGTGCCACTTGCTCTGCTGTTTGTGAGTTTACAGCTTGAGCGAATAAATCTCTTAGCTCACTACCTAGCTGCTTACGCGCGTAAATAACGGTACTTGAATCTGCACTCCAAAAAGCGCTTTGCGGTTGGCGTCCAATCCAATCAGGGTGAGCCATCGCTTGTTCAAGGGTAATTTTTGATTCGCCCAAATCTGCGGGCGTGTTTACAACACTAGCAACGGTGGTATTTGTTTGAATAGATGAGTCAGTAGAAGTTGTAGCGGTTGCTGTACAACCCGCTAACATAACACTTGATGCAACAGCGATTGCAACGAGTGTTTTAGAAGATGAGAATTTAAAAATCATAGTGCTTCTTGACGGTTATTATAATTAACCATATTTAAGCAGAAGCACCTTTATAATTGCAATTATTTAAGATAAACAACGCTGATATCGGGGTGAGTAACCCGTTTATTCAACCGTTAAATCAAGCCAGACTAATCGGTGGTCGCTTGATGCATTTCTATCTTTAATTAAACGATATAATTCGCTTTGTTTTTTCGGCCAAAAAACACCACCACCTTTAATGGTTAACCCATAGTTTGAAGGCAAAACGAAATCAACGCGTGCTTGCCAATTAGCGGTATAGTTTTTAGCATAAGCTTGCGGGTATTGCTCTTTTGCGCCCTCACTGGTTGGAATAAAACCGGCGTTAATCAATGGGCTTTTAAGTATTTGATCAGTAGTATTAGTACGCTTTTTATCACCTTCAGGTGCGGCATTTAGATCCCCTAAAATCACAAATCGCGATTTTGCTGCAAGCCCACCCTTTTTACCATTATCATCATAAAGGTAACTTTCGTTATTAACGTAATCGGCAATAAGCCTAATTTCATCATGGTTACGAATACCGTTTCTGTCTTCTTCGCCATCAAACACAGGTGGTGTTGGGTGCGACGCTAGCATATGGACTACTTTATCGTTTACTTTTACGGGTATATCCCAAAAAGATTTAGAGCTTAAACGTAAAGTATTCCACTCTTCATCGTTATACCAATTGGTATTAGTTTTTGGGTCAACCGGCATTTGTACATTAGGTAAATCTTTGTGCTTAAAGGTTTGCAGGGTTCTGATGTTGTCAAAATCAATCGGGTAGCGAGATAAAAACGCCATTGCGTAATGGCCTTCAAAAAAACCAAAGCCCTGTGCATCACCCATTACCCCAGTTTTTTTGCCGTTATTGTCCAAGTCAAACTCAGTTGCTAAGCCGGTATTAACGGGGGCAATGTAAACGTATGGGTAATCAATTGCTGCTTGATTATTTTGCCTTACATTTAAATAATGGCTTTTAAAATACTCGATACCTTGCTCTTTTGGAATGTAGTCAAACTCATTGAGTAGTACCACATCTGGGCGGACGCGCTGGATTATTTCAGCAATATTTTTAATTTGCTGGTGGTTTGAACGCAGTGCATTTACCAGTGCATCACTTTTTACTTGTTCATTTTTAGCGGTGTAATTAGTGGCATCCATACTGACATTAAAGGTTGCTACGCGTAGCGATTCACCCAATACAGGGCTGCTAGAAAAAACAGCAAATAACACACTGCTGATTGCTGTAATACTCAGATTACGTTTCATTATATGAATCCATCTATAATTAATAATAAAATAGTGCTGCTGACTATAACCCACAAAGTAATTGCCATCAAAAATGGCTTTATACCTGCTTGCTTAAGAACCGATAGTGACAAACCACTGCCAATTAAAAACAGTGTAACCACTAATAATTGCTTAGCTGCACTATTAATAAGCTCCCATGTTGATGAAA
This sequence comes from Pseudoalteromonas sp. S1612, assembly GCF_005887175.1. Classification (GTDB taxonomy): domain Bacteria; phylum Pseudomonadota; class Gammaproteobacteria; order Enterobacterales; family Alteromonadaceae; genus Pseudoalteromonas; species Pseudoalteromonas undina. The sequence goes on from NZ_PNDH01000019.1 coordinate 24,489, forward strand.
ACGACGGCATATAAGTATTAATTAATGCGGCTAATAAAAAGCCCACAATAAATAAAGGAATACTCGCCTTTTCATCAGAGCGCATAAACACTCCCGCAACCGCTGTATAAGGAATGATCCACATCGCACGGGTCAATTTTACCGTAGTGGCAATACTCAGTGCCACTGCACCATAAGTAGCCGATGCCCCCACTACGCTGCTAGTGTCGTGAATGGCTAATGCGGCCCACAAACCAAATTGCTGTTGGGTTAACTCAAAATAGTGCCCAATTGCGGGAAACAACAATAATCCCATGCCATTGAGTAAAAATACAATCCCTAAGGCAACAGCGACTTCGTGATCTCTAGCTTTTATAACCGGTGCCATAGCGGCTATGGCACTGCCACCACAGATAGCGGTACCAAATGAAATTAACACGCCCGTATTACGATTAAGCTTAAAAACTTGGGTTAAAATTTCTCCAAGCCCGATTATGGCAGTAATACTCACAATTGTTAATACTAATGAGCTGCGCCCTACTTCAATTACTTCATTAAAATCAACAGCAAAGCCTAAGCCTACAACAGCAAGCTTGAGCATTACTTTACTTGCCTTTTGAGATAACTCAGCAAACGGGTTGCCTAAGGTAATAGCAAATATAGCGCCTAAAACCAATGCACTTCCTGCTCCAATAAAAGGAGTCATACACAGTGCGAGTGAGAGTATAAATGTTGGCTTATGCAATTTAGTGATAATCACTATTTTAAGGCCGAATAAGTTTATTAGTCAGTTTATGGACAACGGGAGCAACAAATATAACTGTAGGAAAGGCAATGCAAAAGGCAAATAACCAGGCTTTAAGCCATATAGCTACAATATTTTCGACCATGCCTACATTAAAAATTGAAATAACAAACGACATAAAGCCTGACATGAAAAGTGCCATAAAAAAAGCGAACACAATAGTACGAAACTTTGGGTGGATCATTAAAAAGAAACCTTTAGAAGGTAAAGCGATAAATTGGATTCAACTTACCGCTTAATTTTTTAACTTATAATAGCGATTTGCTAGTAGCTAATACGCCTGGGTAATCCTGCTCTGGCAAGCATGATGTAAGTTCAGCTAGGCGGTTACCTAATTGCTGTAAACTCTCACCCGAAACATTAATATGCCCCATTTTACGACCAGGCTTAACGCCTTTACCATACCAGTGACTGGTTACATCCGCTGTTTTTAAAACCTCATTTGGGATTTTTTCTTGCCCTAAGACGTTGATCATAGCAGTAGGTTGCTTAATTTGCGTATTACCCAAAGGTAACCCTGCAACAGCACGCATATGGTTTTCAAATTGCGAGCAGTGAGCACCTTGCTGTGTCCAGTGTCCTGAGTTGTGCACTCGAGGAGCTATTTCGTTAACTAATAACGTACCTTGAACATCAAAAAACTCAATGGCCAATACACCTACATAATCAAGTTCTTTTGCTATACGAGTAAATGCCGAGGTTGCTTGGCTCTCTACTAAGCTATTATCTTTACCGGCTAGTGAAAGGGTTAACACACCGTTTGTATGTTGATTTTCTGTAAGTGGGTAAACTGCAACGTTACCTTCTTTGTCGCGCACGCCAATAATAGAGACTTCACGATCAAACGGGATCATTTTCTCAGCAATAATCGTGTGCGGTGCCTGCTCTGTACCTGAGGCAATAAAGTCGGCCATTTCAGCCCAAATAGTGTTTATCTCATCATCTGATTTTAAACGCCACTGGCCTTTGCCGTCATACCCAGCTTGACAGGTTTTTATTACTAACGGTTTGCCTAATGTTTTAACTGCTTGTTCAAGATGCGCTTTTTCAGTAATAAGCTGGTATGGCGCACAAGCTACTTCGGTTTTATCTAACAAGGCTTTTTCAAGCGAACGGTCACCACCGGTTTTTATTGCTTGTTTACCTGGATAAAACTTATTGCTATTACAGCAAAGCGTTAATACATCATCGGGGATATGTTCAAATTCAGCGGTAATCGCATCTGCATCATCGATAGCTTGCTCAAGTGTGGTTGCATACACTTGGTTGGTTAGCGGGTGCACAATTTGTTGGCTGCCAACATCATAAGCAACCACATTTAAATTAAGCGGTGCGCCAGCAAGGCTCATCATTCGCGCAAGCTGCCCAGCACCTAAAATTAATATAGTCATTATTACTCTGCAGGATTTGGGTTAGCTAGAATAGTGTCGGTTTGCTCTTTACGAAACGCTTCAATTTTGGCGAAAATTTCAGGGTTTTGACAGCCTAATATTTGTGCAGCCAATAAACCGGCATTAGCTGCACCAGGCTCACCAATAGCCAATGTGCCAACAGCAACGCCCTTAGGCATCTGGCAAATAGACAATAATGAATCAACACCATTTAACGCTTTTGACTTAACTGGAACGCCTAAAACAGGCAATGATGTAAACGCTGCAGCCATACCCGGTAAGTGGGCTGCCCCACCTGCGCCTGCAATAATTACTTTAATGCCTCGTTCGCTTGCAGAACTTGCGTAATCAGCAAGTAATTGAGGAGTGCGGTGAGCAGAAACCACTTTAGTTTCATAAGCAATGCCAAATTTTTCTAGCATCAGCGCAGCGTGTTCCATGGTTGGCCAATCTGATTTAGAACCCATAATAATGCCAACAGTCATAAATACTCCTCAGTAATGTATTTTAAAAATAGCGGACTTATGTCCGGTTTTATGGCGGGTATTATATACTTAAATGCCGCAGTAATGCGACCAGCAGGCAATAAAAAAGCCATGTTAAACATGGCTTTTTTTAAATGCTGAAAATACTTGCTGTTATGCTTCTTTACTCGCCAAGTATTCGCTGTAGTTTCCTCTAAAGTCGATAATTTTACCGTCTTTAATTTCCCAAATACGGGTAGCAACTGATGATACAAACTGACGGTCGTGAGACACAAACATCAGAGTACCTTCATAGGCTTCAAGTGCTAAGTTAAGCGCTTCAATTGATTCCATATCCATATGGTTCGTCGGTTCATCCATTAATAAGATATTTGGTTTATGCATCATGATTTTACCAAACAGCATACGACCTTGCTCACCACCTGAGATAACTTTTACGGATTTTTTAATATCGTTTTGTGAAAACAACATACGACCCAAGAAACTACGAACAACTTGCTCGTCATCACCCTCTTGCTGCCACTGCTCCATCCACTCAAATAAGTTCATGTCTTTTTCAAACTCATCGGCATGATCTTGTGCATAATAGCCAATGTTAGCATTTTCAGACCATTTGAACTCACCGCTTTTAGGTGCTAAGCGTCCTGCTAAGGTGTTTAATAATGTTGTTTTACCCACACCATTCTCACCAATAATAGCAATGCGTTCACCTACTTCAACGAGGCCTTCTAATCCTGAGAATAAAGTTTCTTCAAAGCCTTGCGATAAGCTGGTCATTTCAAGCGCGTTACGGAATAACTGCTTTTCTTGTTCAAAACGAATAAATGGCGACTGACGTGATGAGGCTTTTACTTCGTCTAATTGAATTTTATCAATACGTTTTGCACGTGAAGTTGCTTGCTTCGCTTTTGAGGCATTAGCAGAAAAACGCGATACAAACTGTTGTAGTTCTGCTATTTGGCTTTTCTTTTTAGCGTTTTCACTTAATAAACGCTCGCGAGCTTGGGTTGCTGCAAACATATATTCATCGTAGTTACCCGGGTAAATACGTAATTCACCGTAGTCAATATCGGCCATGTGTGTACATACCGAGTTTAAAAAGTGACGGTCATGCGAGATGATGATCATAGTACAGTCACGTTGATTTAGAACATCTTCCAACCACTTGATTGTGTAAATGTCCAAGTTATTGGTAGGTTCATCAAGCAACATGATATCAGGGTCTGAAAACAACACTTGGGCTAATAACACACGAAGTTTAAAACCTGGTGCGATTTCAGACATAGGACCGTAATGTTGCTCTGTCGCTATACCAACACCTAATAATAGCTCACCCGCTTTTGACTCAGCAGAATAGCCATCCATTTCAGCAAACTCAGTTTCAAGATCGGCTACTTTCATGCCGTCCTCTTCACTCATCTCAGGTAGGCTATAGATACGGTCACGCTCTTGTTTAATATCCCAAAGCTCTTTGTGACCCATAATTACAGTATCAATCACTGAGTACTCTTCGTAAGCGAATTGATCTTGATTTAGTTTAGCAACACGTTCATTAGGATCTGTGCTTACATTACCCGATGATGGCTCAAGCTCACCGCTTAGAATTTTCATAAACGTTGATTTACCACAACCGTTGGCACCAATTAAACCATAGCGGTTTGATTCACCAAATTTAGCTGAGATATTTTCAAATAACGGTTTAGCACCAAATTGCATGGTGATGTTAGCTGTACTAATAATAGCGCTACCCTCCAAGGGAGACTGAAGTATTTAAATTGCGCGCAGTTTAAACCAAATCAGCGTTTTTTTCTATGAAAGTTTAAAGCACAACCTAAAGTAAACAGTAGTTGTTTATTAGCTATTAAAGGATTAAAACAGCCAAAGAGATGAACGAGTAAATGTGCAAAAAAGCGAAGTGAAATTCACTATTATGCTGTTAACGCGGTAAAAATATGTTTAATAAAAAAACAATCACCGTTACAGAAAAATAAATAATTTAAACGTACTAAATCGCTAATTGGTCGCATTTTACTTTTATTAACATTTAATACGGCTATATTAACGTTTTTTATAGCATTAGAGTTTTAGCTCTACCTATGCCGACAGTAGCAACTATGAAAAAAATTCAACTCTCCCCCTCCTGCATTTAATCCTAATGTCTTATTCCAAAATTAAATAGCGGTTTATACGGCTACAAAATAAATACAGCATTAACTTAAAGTGAACAAGCTGCGTATTTTGTATTAATTATCGTTGATAATTTTTCACTTTTGAGCCTTTTATTGCTTTGCTAGTCTGCACGACTTCGAATTTAGTAATTATAAAAACGTCTTTTTTAGGCAAGGCACACACAATGAAAATAAAATTAGTATCGCTCGCGATTGCAGGTGTTTTAACAACACCGAGTGTTTCAGCAATTGAAGTATTTAAGGATGAAAAAAATACAGTCGCTATTGGCGGCTATATAGATGCGCGAGTAATTAATACTCAAGGTCAAAATGAAGTGGTTAATGGTGCCTCACGAATTAATTTTGATTTTAAACGTCAACTAAAGAACGGCTGGGAAGCAATGGCTTTAGTTGAATGGGGTGTAAACCCTGTTGGCAGTAGCGATATTGTATACAACAACCGTTTTGAATCAATTCAAGATGAATTTTTGTATAATCGTTTAGGTTATGCAGGACTTAAACACGACAAATACGGCCAAATTACTATTGGTAAACAATGGGGTGCGTGGTTTGACGTAGTATATGCAACTAACTACAGCTATGTTTGGGATGGCAATGCCGCAGGTGTATATACCTACAACAAAGACGACGGTGCTGTAAATGGTACGGGACGTGGCGATAAAACATTGCAATACCGTAATAGTTACGGTGATTTTGATTTTAGTGTACAAACTCAGTTAAAAAATAGCGCATTTTATACCTGTGATGTAAGTGATATTACAGAATCACAATGTCAGGCTAATTTTGAGTCAGGCGATACTGCGGCGCAACAAGTTGAATTTAACTATACATTTGGCGGTGCAGTAACTTATAACGTGACTGATAAGCTAAAACTGACTGCCGGTATTAACCGCGGCGAGTTTGAATTAACTTATGGCGACGGAACAACCCGTTCAGTTGACGATTTAATTTACGGTGCCGGTGTTATTTGGGGCAATATTGATGCGCCAGGTTTATATATAGCTGCTAATATCAATAAAAACGAAAACCACGACACAGATAACATTGGTCGTTTAATTAAAGATGCAATTGGTATTGAAACATTTGTGTCTTATCGTTTTGAAAACGATTTTAGACCATTTATTGCCTACAACTTATTTGATGCAGGTGATGACTACGTAATTCAACCAAACTTTAACGCCGATCCTAACGATGTATTTAAGCGTCAATTTGCTGTTATTGGTGTGCATTACTTAATAGATGAAAACACCCAACTTTATGTAGAAGCGCGTAAAGACTTTGGTGATTTTGAAAGTGATAATAAGCAACAGCAAGCACAAATGGAACAATCGGAAGATGACGGTATTGCTTTTGGTTTTAGATACGTTCTTTAATGGCCTGTTGAGCTTTCAAGCTTAAATTTGCAAAGTTAAACTGACTAAAGCCCTGCAAAATAGCAGGGCTTTTTTATTGTTTTTGCAGAAGGTTTAACTACTTTTTCTTAAACGCTTTTTTTAACGCACGCGCCCCCTCTTTTGGCCCTAAAATAAGCCACAAAAACACAACCCCACCTGGGACTAAAACGGCTTTTAGGATTGGGCCGAGAATAAAAGAATAAAAATAAATAAGTGGAATAAAAAGTACATAACCAATAACACGTTTGATAAACTCCATGTATCACCTTTAAATTAATTGAGCATGCTCATAAATTTAATTGAGCGCGCTCAATTAATCAAGTGCTGATTTAGGCCCAACTTCTAACAAAAATATAAAGCGTTGAATAGTATGAGTAAAAAAGAAAAAACACGGGATAAAGTTTTAGCTTCAGCATGGGAGCTTTTCTTACTACAAGGTTATGACCACACATCGACAAGAGAAATTGCTGTTGCAGCTAATGTGGCAGTTGGTACTGTGTTTAGTCATTTTGAAAATAAAATTGATCTGCTTATGGCAGGTATGCAGCAACAAATTGAAGTTATTATCGAGCAAGCAAAGCAATCAGATACTCAGCGCCCTCCTCGATTGAAATTACGCCACTACGCTCACCCTCTATATTCGTTTTATTGTGAAAACAGTGAATTTAGCAAATTACTAATTAGCGACATCATTTGGCGTGAGGATTTTTTTAAAGCACAAATGGATGAATTTAAAAAACTACTATTTAGTGAACAACCAGAATTTGATGAAATAAAAGCAAGTGTGATGATGGACTGCTATTTTATGACCCTGATCACAGGTTTAAACGACGAGATACCAAATGCAGAAGCCATGCTGAGGCAACTGAGCAACAAAATTGCATTGTTGTAACGTCAATTATAAAAAGGTGGAGTTTAAGTCTGTGTATTACTGAACCATTGATGGAAAACCCGATGTTAGCTGCAATTAAAATGTCTAACTTAGAACATCTAAATAATTACATTGTTGCTTTGTTTAATTTGGTTTTCCTGTTCCTACATAACTCACTTAATAAAACGCGTAGATATAAGTTAAAAAACGCCCAATACACGCCACCAATTTCCCCCCTCCCTGATTATATTTTTTAAAAAATTCACCTATTGCTAAGACTTGTTTTAAATCAAATAATGTATGATGTGTTCTTTTTTAGGTGGATACTCCACCAGCAGTAAAGCAATAAAAATCAATGCAAACTATATTTAATTGATCACCATCATTTATTAATCAGAAGGCGTGTTAATTTGCGAGCTCAAGAACGCCGTATAATTTAACAGTGCTTTATCGACACTCAGTGCAGGGTTTTGATTATGTTCAGCATTACTATTAATTGTACTTCCCCACTTAAGCCAGTCGTTTGGATGTTTTGCTAAACTAGTAACTAAATTATTGTATGCACCTAACATTAAAGAGTGTTCTGCCCCACCGACAGTGATATATAAAAATGTCGGTTGTTTTATACAATTTATATTTGTTTTTAAAAATGCATCAAACCGCTTAGTCACTGTCATATCGTCATACCAAGCGGCTGGGCTAAATGCAAAGTAACCATTGAATAACTTTGGTTTAGTATGCAGCGTGTATAAAGTAAAGCTGCCCCCAGCTGAAAATCCGGTCAAAATTCGATTTTCAGTTAATGTGTAGTTGGCCTCTAAATAAGTAAGTAACTCTTGCTCTAGAAAAGCTAAAAACAAATCAGCTTTACCAAAAATTTCAGGCGAACTTTCATGTTTAGGTCGAGGATTTGTATTAACGTCCTTCCTTGCATAAGGTGGCACAAGATCACGATTTCTAGTATCAGTAAAAAACTGATTTGGTATAGCAACTAAAATAGCCTCATTTAATGTACTTTCATGATTTAATGCTTTTAAGGCTTTATCCCAATTAGCTAGATTAAAATTACCATCTGTTTTTATAATAAGTGGATACGCTTTATTTTTGTCAAAACTATCGGGTAACCTTATAAATACTTTTCGTGACTCTTTAAGCACTTTCGAATCTAGGGTTACATCAACAAACTCTGAAACATCATTTTGATAATAGCTAAACCCAGTTATTGCAAGCCCAAATACGCTAGCCGTAAGCAACATATTTAAAATAATCGCTTTTTTAATTCTCATGCGCCATCCATTTTAGTTAATTGCTTATGCCATACACCGTTATTAAGTTGCTGGTTAAATACAAAGCCAAGCTTAGTGAGTAAGTTATAACAGCGTACATTTTTACCATGAATTTCTGCGTATAGATGTTCAATGTTTAAAGAGCGATGTATCTCACTGACAAAACCTTTAAGTACTTCATGCATTAAGCCTTGTTGCCAATAAAAAGGATCAAGCTCAAAGCCCAAATAAGCAGTTTTAGTTTGGTTATTAATGTTATACAAACCACAAGTACCAATTAAGTCGCCAGACATATTATGTTCAATCGCAAGGCGAACACCTTCCCCTTGATAATAACTCGATATATCATCTTGAATTAATTGCTTAACATGCTCTTTATTTAGCGGCGTTTTATAATCGTTAAACTCATAAACGAGGGGATTATTTAAAATTGTTAATAGCGCTGCGCCATGTTTGTGGGTAATTAAACGCAAGGTAACGCGGGGTAATTTTATCGTTTTAAACATGCCTATGCCAAATAAAGTAAACGCGCTTTAAATAGCACTTTATAGAACGTCATTATTAACTTACCATATCGTATTCACAAGCATTAATTAAGATAAACTATGAACGACAATTTTAAAGTAATACAACCAACTACTACTGTTTACTGCCCAAAACGTGGTGAAGGTTGGACTCTCACCGGCATTACTAATATTGATGAGTTCACATCGGTTATGTTTGATGGCGTACGTTACACCTTACCAGCGAGAGAAATTGTGGAGGAGTTGCTGCCTAACCAATTAGCGCGTGAACAGCAGCAAAGCTAACTTAAACGTAATTTATTACTTTAACCATATAAACGCAGTTATCTGGTAATGGGCTTGAATCTTGATTCGTCTCAACTATAAATCCTAGCTTTTTATAAGCCAAAACTGCTGCTAGGTTATTTTCATAAACAAACAATGAGCTATAAGTAACATTTAAGTTTAAGTGCCCATGCTTACATAATTCTTTAATCAGGGTGGCTGCAATTCCCTCCCCCCTGTATATAGGGTTTACTACTAAACGAGCCAAATGGCATTTGTTTTTTCGTTGATAATATTGCCCAAAAGCGAATAATTCGTTTTGTTGTCCAACCAATACAAAAGAAGCCGAGCCACCAAGGTTTAAGTCCTCAATAAAAGTCTTCTCTGTAAATGGGTATCTAAAGTATGGGCCAGCCCATTGAGTTATGTCATGTTGACTGTTAAACCAGCTCATTAGCTCGAGGATATGCGTATTATTAAGTGGTTGTAATGTCATTCGACTGAGTAACTCCTTTAAAATGCCTCATCTTCACTGTATACATTTACATTAAGTTCATCGTTATCTTCAAATACGACAAACGAAATAGGCCTGCAACACACTTGGCAGTCTTCTATGTATTGCTCATCAATATCAGCCACATCAATTAATACTTCTATGGTTTCTCCACAGTAAGGGCAACTAATCGACTTTTCGGTTAACTGGTTCATATCTTACCTACTATTCGTATGACTGTTTGCTCTCACTTTAGTAAATAACCCTATATAAAACAATGCTGGTAAAGTGACTTAATAATTCAAATTTAAACAGCGTTAGCTAAAATTTTGTTTAACTTAGATAAATCAATTAATTTATTTTGATCTTGCTTTAAGAAATAATCGCATTGCCAACGCTGAGTAACTTTAGCAGAATTACTAAATGTGCCAGTCCCTTTTAAGGCTCTGCTTTCGCTCCAAGGTGGAAACACTCTAAAAGCTGTTTTACCCTTAGAGTTTAAAGAACTCACTATGCCTTTTTTTAGTAATACATTTACGGGGAACATGAACAAGCCTCGTTCAATATTTGTAACTTGGTTGTTCGTAGAAGTTAAACCTTCGCTGTTAACCTCTACAAGTAAATAATCAAACTCATCATTTAACGGAATTGGCTTATTATTTTTACAATCCGCTGGGCGTTTCCATAGTGCTAAAAAAGCGCCAGGTCTGTCGGGTGTAACTTTAGCCTTTCTGTAAATTATGCGTTTTTGGTTTAAAGTAAATGCATAGCCATGGTATTGGGCATTGTGGTCATGAGAAACGAGTTCATCAGCGCTTGGCAGTTTATAGCCTAAAGAAGCAAAACTGGTTTGCAAAAGTGTGGTTAATTCATTACGCGAATTACTGGTTTCCATTTATAGAGTCCATTTTATATAAAGCGAGTTTAAAACAAGTTACCTGCTACACAATGAAATAGTATTTACAGTTAGCGGGTCTACTATAACAAGCATTTACGCACTCACACACTAGGTGGATAATTTTTATGAATAAAACACTCGTATTTGCAGTCACTTCTGCCGTACTTTTGACTAGCTCATTTGCTCATGCTAAAACCGAACAAGCTATTTTAGCAGGAGGCTGTTTTTGGTGTATGGAAAGTGACTTTGAAAAACTCGAAGGTGTAACCGATGTGATCTCAGGTTTTACTGGCGGTGAAATTAAAAATCCTACTTACAATGGTAATCATCGCGGCCATTACGAAGCCGTTTTGGTTACCTACAACACTGACGTATTAAGCTATCAAGATATTTTAAACCATTACTGGGTTAACATTGATCCTTTTGACGCCAAAGGCCAGTTTTGCGATAAAGGCCCAAGCTACCGTAGCGCAATTTTTGTATCTAATGAGCAACAACTAAAGCTAGCTCAAAAATCTAAACAAGCTGTTATTAGTGAGTTTACTAAGCAAACAGTGGTAACCCCTATTCTTGATGCGAAAACCTTTTACCCGATAAAGGGCAAAGAAAGTTATCATCAAGATTACTATAAAAATAACCCTATTCGTTATAGTACCTATCGCTGGCGCTGTGGTCGTGATAGCCGCCTAGAAGACATTTGGGGCGATAGAGTTACCCACTAAGTTTATAAAACCAAAAAGGCTGTAAAAAATGCAGCCTTATTATTTATTCCCTTATCTCGCTAACTTAAAAATTAATTTTTCAAGACGGTTCAATAGCCTTCTACAATGACGATTTCTTTTTTATAGGAAACATCTTAAACCAAAACGCCATTTCAAAAACAAAGCCCGCAATAATAAAAATAAATAAGCCAGTAGTGCTACCATAAGAATAACAAGCAATAGCGGCAATAATTAATGCAGCTAAAATCAACCATTTTATAAATATATTCATCTCTAGTACCTTAGATTTAAATTAGTAGCTATCAATTATTTCTTGATTCTTTAATAAAGCGATATCTAAATTCAGATAAGTAACCGAGTATCATAACCAACATAGTAGAATTTAAATCGCCATTAATAAGTAGCGTCCATATATACTCTTTAGTATTAAAACTGATATATACACACATTATAAAAGCAACAATGCTACAAGCCTTAAACATCCATGAATATTCCCCAAAAAAAGAATCGAATACACTCTTATCTATTGGTTTACCTTCCATAATAACTCTCTGCTTTTTATAGCGTTTTTTATTGAGTTTGTTAATCGTAATACCTAGCTTATTACGTGTCTATTGTATTGTTTGATTAAATGTTACGAATTATTTCTAATGAGTTATTTATTATAAAATTACTAATACTTTCCTTCAGTACTTCCTATCCTAAAACGAGTAACTAAATCATTTAATACAAAGGTAAAATTTTTGTTGCCACAAAAGGGACTAATGGGTACTTTAAATAAATGATTAGTTTTATGAATCTAACCAATAATTAAGTACTAAATACGATTTTATACCTCAAATTTATACAGGAGATTTACCTTGCTTGATATAATCGCGCTTTTTATAAAAGTAAATGATTACAAAACATTTAATGAAGCGTCAGTAAAGTTAAATATTCCTTTACCCACTTTACAAAGAAAAATAAAAAAACTTGAAGAAGACTTATCTTTAGCGTTGTTTTATCGTGAAAAAGGAAGTTTGCGATTAACAGAGCCAGGAAAGAGCTTTTATAGCCATTGCTTAGCTCACGTAGAGGGTTTACAAAGTACGCTGTGCAATTTTAAGAACTCTAGTGAAAATAAAGTGAGTAAAATTAAATTAATAGCACCGCAAAACTTTATAAAGAGTGTGTACTTCTCAGGCGTTATAAATCAATTCACCCTACTTTATCCAAATATTAAGATTCATATGATGCTATCAGATGAACGCCTTGATTTAAAAGCCACCGAGTTTGATTTAGCTATTAGAATTGGAAAATTAGATAGCTCACAAAATATATGTAAAGTCATTAACCAAATGAGCTTTGTTTTAGCTTGCTCATCGAGTTTAATTGAGCAATATGGCATACCAAGTAATTTTGACGATTTAGCTAAACTCCCCCACATATCGTGCTCGCCATTCGAAAATTGGTCTTTTAAAGCAAATAAAAATGAAAAAGTAATTTTTAAACCTCAACCCAACTTTATTTCCAACGATATAGAAATGTGTGCCTTAGCTGCCATTGAAGGAAGAGGTGTTTATTATGGTCCAAAATATTGTTTATTACCGCATATAAAAGACGAAAGCTTGGTTGAAGTATTAACGCAATTCAAACCTATTAAACGAGATGTAAACCTGATATGGCCTGATAAATTAATCCCAAAAAGCACACGCTATCTAATCGATTTTTTAGAGTACTCTCTCAAGGGGGTAAAAATGTAGCTACAATAGCACTATAGTCTTAATGAATTTTTGTAATATTTAAGCAACTAATATTTTTGAAAAACCAACTTTCATTTAACACTCTATAAAAATATAGCGAGTTCTTTAGAATCAAAATCGGTCCAAAATTAGATTATTTAATTAGGGCCTAATTAAAATATGATTTTAAAGGATGTAACTTAATGAAAAAAATAATACCTCTATTGCTGTTGTCTCACACAAGTTTTGTAAGTGCTAATACAACTGCAATTTATCCAGATCAACTTAAAAATGAAAGCTTAGGTGCTGGAGTTTGCTCAGCTGATAATAGACTAATTACAAAGGCTGAAGCGCAAACCTATAGAAACGAACTTACTAACAAAATGGGTAAGTGGCAAATAACGGGATTAGCTAATGGCTGGGTTATTATGGGCTCTAGCTACGCAGGTGAAATAAAACAAGGGTCTGCTGTAAATTCTTGGTGCTACCCTAACGATCCTATTAATGAGATCCCTAAATTAAGCTCCGTAAAAGTAGCGCCTGGCAGTCAAAGCCAAATTGAATGGGACTTAGTAAACCAAAAAGAGGATTTTATAAAACCCCTTTCATATCTTGCTCACACAATGGGTTTTGCGTGGGTTGGTGGAAATCGCTCAAGCTATGTGGGTGATGACATGGAGGTATCTAAAGCGGGCTCTGGATGGAAAATTCAAGGTTATAATGGGGGCAGCTGTGATGGTTATCGATGTGATGAAAAGTCAGCTATTACCGTATCTAACTTTGAATATGTGATGGATAACGAATCATATAAAATAACAGGTGATATTGTTGCTGCCGACAAAGAACTAATTAAAACGCTAACAGTCCCTGCAGTAAATGACACGTCAGCAGCTCAGATGTCAGTCGTTACCATTGAATACGATGCAGCTACTAATTGGTCTAAAACAAATGACTACAGTATTTCTGAGTCAGTTACCTTATCCAATACATGGAAGTCCCCTTCAGTTACTGGCGGATCAGACACTTCGTTATCGGTTACTATAGCAGCAGAGCAAGCATGGGGAACAAGTAACGGCGGCTCAGAAGCTGAACGTGTTGTTGTACAGGCAAGAACCAATGTACCAGCATTTACAAAGCTTAATGCAAAGGTCGATTTGTTTAAATCATCAATATCGTATCCTTATTCATTCGATGCTGATATTACTTACGATCTATCAATAAATGGCTTTATGCGTTGGGGAGGCAATGCTTTATTAAGCCATCCTGAAAACAGACCTAATGACACTGCTAATTTTGTAATAGGCCGTTGGGCAGGTAAAGAAAAGAGCATTGAGTATCAATGGGAACACCGCTATATACCAGGTGAGAATAAAAAATGGGATTGGCCTTGGATGATACAACAAACAAGCTTATCAACAATGCAATACTATTTAAGTCATGTTTTAAGACCTAAAAAAACAACCCTAACAGGCCACTTTTATGCACAAAGCCAATTTGCTGGTAGCGTTTATTTTGGTGATGAAACCCCACTTGTTACTAACCAAAGAAGTAAGCGAAGTGTTTCAGCTAGTTATTACTCAAGTGCAGAAAAGTTAAAAAAAGAGTTTGAAGATGCTGGTTTTAAAAATGTAGTTGTTAATATTGAAATGATTGATTTATAAATCCCCGTGGGCTCTCATAATGAGAGCCCTATTTTATAAATTTACACAAAAATATAATTATCACACGCCTATTTTACTTTATTAGAAAACACATACAGCTCAACCCAACCTCGCCTTTAGTTTATTTAAAAGTTATGCTTTGATGTTAATAGAAGTATTGATCTCCTTTGTCTATTAAACATATTTCAGCAAAAGTGATTATAAAAATAATAAGAGAACAGCAATGACACAAAATACAAACAACAGCGTAGTAATACTCAGTGCGGTTCGTACCGCAATTGGTGGCTTTGGTGGCAGCCTTAAAGATTTTAGCCCCGCTGAGCTTGGCACTCTGTGCGCAAAAGAAGCACTAAACCGATCTCAGCTTACCCCTGACCAAATTGGCTCATGTGTGGTAGGAAAAGTTATTCATAACGGCCCAAAAGACGCTTACCTATCAAGGGTTATTGGACTAGATGCTGGGTTACCTATAAGCAGCCACGCTGTAACGCTTAATCGCTTATGTGGTTCAGGGCTTGAAGCAATCATACAAGCGGCACAACAAATTCAATTAGGTGATGTAGATGCAGCCCTTGCTGGAGGAGCAGAAAGCATGAGTAGCTCTGCCTATACCCTCGAAAGTAATCGCTGGGGGCAAAAAATGGGTAATAGCACTATGGTCGATGAGCTCACCACGACCTTACAAGACCCATGGGATAATAACCCTATGGGAATAACTGCTGAAAACATCGCAGAAAAATATTCAATTAGCCGTCAGCAGCAAGATGAGTACGCAGCAAACAGCCACCAAAAAGCTGCAAAAGCCATTGCTGCAGGTCATTTTAAAGAGCAGATTGTGCCTGTAGAAATCAAGTCGCGAAAAGGGACGCACATTTTTGACACTGACGAACATGTTCGCACCGATACCACAGTCGATAAACTTGCAACTTTAAAGCCCTACTTTAAAAAAGATGGAACAGTTACCGCAGCAAGCTCATCCGGTATAAACGATGGTGCAGCCATGTTGGTACTTATGTCAGAAAAAAAAACCAATGAGCAAGGCTTAAAACCGCTCGCTCGTTTAGTGGGTTATGCCAGAGCAGGCGTTGATCCTACTTTAATGGGTATCGGCCCTATTCCTGCAGTACAACAGGTATTTGAAAAAACCGGCTTAACCATCGACGATATGGATGTGGTTGAGTCTAACGAGGCCTTTGCAGTACAAGCACTGTGCGTTGCTAACGAGTTAAACTTTCCTGCGCATAAGGTAAACCCGAATGGCGGCGCAATTGCTTTAGGGCACCCTGTTGGCGCAACGGGCGCCATACTAACCACCAAATGCTTGTACGAACTAAAACGAATTAATGGCAAATATGGGCTAGTCACAATGTGTATTGGTGGTGGGCAAGGCATTGCGGCTATTTTTGAGGTGCTTTAGTTTTTGACCTCATTAGATTTAAACATAAGGGCTTAATTCACTAGGAGAACTAACAGACGCTTTGCTTTTAGAGGAAAAAAATGTGAAAGGCTATTTTACACATTTCCTTTTCTTGCATTTTTCTTTGTTTCGATACCTCCTCTTTAGCGCATTCATAAAATAAAAGGGCAGTTTAAAACCGCCCCTTTTATTTTTAATTTACTTTCGTTTCTCGGCTATAGCGAGCATCAATAGCTATAGTGCGCAATAAAACATCTCCAGCTACTGAAACCTTTTTAGTGTATTCTTGCCAGCTATCTCCATTATCTTCACTGTATTGAATTACCATTTCAGGTAAGTCAACGTTAGCTTCGAGCTTACCATTAACTATTTGACCACCGGGTACTGGTAAGTAATATTCCACGTCATCTTGTGTAAGTCGACCAAACTCTTTGTGTACCAACACACTGGCAAACTGCGCCCAAGATTTTGCTTGTTGCTCACTATCATTGTTACTTTCCCAGGCTGCCTTATGCCAAGCTCTTTGCGCCAGAGCAATCAACCTTGGGTATACCATTTCATTTAGTTGGCTAGGTGTTCTAATTGTTTCGCTCCACACTTGCCCTTGCATTCCAAGAATGTTCTCTGGCTTTTTAAGCGCCATTAATTCTCGGCCAACTTCCGCCTCAAGATTCATAATAGGCGCACCATTGAGCATAAAGTCGGCATTTGCATAAAGGTTATCTGGCTTAAAGCCAAATACTTTTTTAGTATTAGTATAACGAGAAGCCCAGTAATAACCGCGTTCTTGAGGGTGTGCTTCATATGGGTGATCAAAGTATAAATGCGTTGCTGAAGATAAAATCACTTTATAATCTTCATTTGCCAACCTATAAGCTCTATCGGCCACTCCAAATTCCCAAATATTATCCCATGCGTTTACCATAACCTCATTGTCACCATACAACTTGCGATTAAATGGCGTGATCGCATCAGACATCATGCCATCTTCCCATGCCCCCATGCTGATCCCTTTTTTATTTAGAATTTCAGCAACTCGAGCTGTAAAGTAAGGTTTAAGGTCGTTAACCCCGGCAACACCATTATCTACTTGGTTAAATAGCACTTTGCAAGCATCTGACTCAGTCCAAGAACCACGCCCGACTTCGTCGCCGCCTATATGGAGCTTAGTTATTTTAAGCCCAGCTTCACGATACATTTGTTCAAATTCGTAAACGATCTTATCAACAAAACGATAGGTTGAATCAAGGCACACATTAACAGAGTTATCTGTATAATTTTGTACTGTTAAATATTCAGACGTATCACCCTGCTCAGAGAGTAAAAACGCGTTTGCTTGCTTCGGCTTACCCTCTGCCATAAGTTTATTGTATCTGCCTTCCATTGATTTAATTGCTGCTCGGGCATGGCCAGGCATATCAACTTCAGGAATAATCTCAATATGGCGAGCTGCAGCGTATTTTAGAATTTCAACAAAATCATCTTTACTATAAAAACCATTGCCCACTCCTTCACTACTTGGGCCAGTACCCAACTGAGTGAGCAAACAATTTTGTTCACTTAAATCAAAGCAGCGTTTTCCACCTATCTCAGTGAGTTCTGGTAAATCAGGAGTTTCGACACGCCACCCCTCATCATCGGTCAAATGCAGGTGTAACTTATTCAGTTTATACCTTCCCATTTGCTCTATCAGTTGCAACGTAACCTTTTTAGAATGAAAATTACGCGCCATATCATAATGCATACCACGCCAAGTAAATCGCGGGCTATCTTTCACTTGTAGCAGCGGTAAATTTACTTTACCGCTTTTCTGTGTTTTTGAATTAGCAGGAATAAGTGCAAGTAAACTCTCAATGCCATAATAGGCACCCGCATTATCAGAGCCAATAATCACTATGTTGTCGTTACTAATAGCTAATTGGTAGCTCTCAGCTTTGCCATTTTCAATACTCGGGTCTACTTTAATTTCAATAAGCGATTTACCGGGCTGGCTAATATGATTCGCTTTAGCATCTAGCTTTATACCCGTGTTTGCCTGAAATTCATCTGCTAAATATTTACCTTCACTAGATAAACGGCCAGCGTAACTAATTGCCCATTGCTCATCAATAACAACTTTGCCACCAAGTTCTTTAACATCAATTGGCGTAGGAATAATTTTAGTTTGAGCTTGTTCTACTGATAATGCATGCACTTTCATCGCTTTATCTTGGCGGTTTCTATCAAAACGTCGCTTTGCATTCGCAATGGGGAACAAGTCTGTTGGGTTACTGTATCGCAGCAATTGTTTGTCTTTAACAAACGGTTTTACATAATCTTTAGCATTACCTGTCGCGGTATTTGCGAACTTAGCCGCTTTTAACTCACCATTTTCATCCGGGCTTACAATAAACGCATTGGGCATAAAGTCGCTATCGCTAACTATCCAAACCTTGCCATTAACAAGTAACTCTAACGACTCATTAACTGCCAGCCCTCTAAACTCCTTTGTTGGGGTTATTCTATGTAAATCACCCATTACATGCTCAACCAACAACCCTTTTGTAATTGTTTTATCAAGTAGTCGGATATAGTGAATATAAATTTGCCAATCACTCTTTCCAGCCGGCAGAGCCACAGTTGAGTTATTAGTGATAGCAATACCGGCTTGGTGCTTGCCCTCGCCCTGATCAAAATTATCTTTTGTTTCAAAGACTAGTTTGGCGTTATCAGCAAAGTTAGCTAAGTTAGTTTGCAACAATTGTGCATTCGCACTCATTGACAAGGTTGATAATAGCAATGACGCAGTTAACCTCTTAATTGTTAACTTCATAAATTCTCCAAAAATTAAATTGCTATGCTTTAAGTCCATGTTATGACGTCAAAGCTATTAAGCTCTAAGAGCTTGCGTTGTTATTGTTTTTTAATTAGCTGTTGTTTTTATAAACAAAATGACACTACCCACTTATGACAACGCTGTCAAATCTATTAGATGGTTACTCTTATATGACTCAAATTGCTTATCTCTGTTGAAAAGAGCTTTTAAAAAACGATGAGGAATGTGAATAGAAAAAGGAAAACAATAAAAAGCTTGCCTCAAACGTTGGCAAGCCATTCGTCTACAAAACGTGTTTTGAAATTAATTTTCTTACGCCTAATAAAACGCCACCAAATGAGATTAAAAATAATATTGGTAAAAACAGTAATGTTTGGGTGTTGCCTATATCTGTAGCTGGGCTGCCAATAACTGCAAGCGTATTAATTAACAGCAGTATTAAGCTTGATTGCAGATAGCCCTTGTAACCTATAGCCCCTGCAAACAACAGCATAATAAATGAACCTGATATTGCAGGCGTAAAAGGTGCCGCAGCGAGTAACATACAAACAAAAGAAAATATAACAGCACATCCAATTATTACTTTAAACATAACAACCTCCTTGATAAATGGCTTTAAATCCACCAGCTATTTATAACTGTATTACTAAAAATCGTATTCCCCCTAAGGGCCCAAAACTAATTTTTAGTTTATTAATAACCTCAATATAAAAACTACCTATTCCCAAACTGCCGTTCACAGGGCTCTCCGTCTTTATCACCGTCCATTTTAGTATTTGGGCAATGTTGAATAAAAAATAATGCCTCTGCATACGAGGTCATTTGGCTACAATGTTGTCGGCCATCACAGCGAAATGCTTGCTGTGTTTTAGTAAGTGAGTTTGAACTAGCGGGCATAAATGACTCTAAATTAGCGTTAGTCACTACAGGTGTTTGCTTGGTATTTAAAAAACCGGTTTTATACACGCTAAAGCCAATACTAACAATAATACCAAACGTTATGAGTTTCATTAAAGGTGAGTTCTTACCTGACGTTTTGCTTAATCTAACCGGCCTTGTTAAAGCTTTTATATGTGGCTGTGCAAGTACGCCCTCAATACGGCAATTCACAGCTTTAGTTTTACCGTTAGGCTCAGTCGCAACCTCAAAATAGATAATGTCACCCACTTTAGGTTTACGGCTCATATGTTTGAGCGATGATATATGTATAAAGGTATCGTGTTGCAGTGTGGTTGATTTAATAAAGCCAAAGCCTTTATCGTCATTCCACGATTTTAATAATCCTTTATTCATCCTTGAATCATCCATTTAATAGCTGTTAATTTTACAGCCTGTGCTTTTATCATGATAAAGAAAAATACTCTTTGTGTATGTTTCTTATTTCAAAAAACAGAAGTGCTGTATATAAAAACAGCACTCATCATTAACCTTACTCTTTATTCAATTATTAGTTACTTTGTAAGTGCAAATACGCGTAATGCCGAGCCGGTGCCACCACGTACTTTAAGCGGCGGCACAATGGCAATAAACTCATAGACTTTTTCTTTTGCTAGCTCCTCAAGGAACAAGTTTTCTATTATGTAAATACCGTTATCTGCTAATAACATCATATGTACCGGAAAAACCTGAAATGAGGGTTCTGTAGCAATAGGTGGGCGTTTTTCAAAAGTAAGGGTGTCATTACCCACAACACTTGCACCAGCCTTTATTAAAAACTGTGCACCACTTACACCAACGCCTGCAGCATGTTCTGCAATATATTGCTGTGGGCTATTAGCAAAATATTGCCCCCACCCCGTTCTAATAAACACAGTGTCGCCTTTTTTAATTTTTACACCTTGCGATTTTGCTGTTCTTTTTAAATGTGACGCCGTTATGTCAAAATCTGCAGCCAATGGGGTATCGTCACCGTTAATAAAGCTAGCCACATCAAGTAATACCGTTCGGTTACTCAATAATTTTACAGGATAATGATCAATTCCTAAGTCACTCCCTACACCACTGCGTCCTATTCCTCTGCGATCATTGGTCGCTTGCGCCGCATCTACTCCACCATACAGTAAACCATCTCGACCAATATGACCTAACGCATCAATAGTTGGACCTCCATGGTGACCACTCCATTGCATTATTTCTGAGGTGAATGAGAGCTGATTGTTATCACCAAATGTACCACGTGTATCAGCATGGGTTGCATTAAGTGCCATTGAGTATTTTGGGTTAACGGACGCTATTGGGGAATTTTCATCCCAATTATGAGACAGGTCATAGGTTTTGGCATGACTGACAAGAGTAATAAACTCTTCAGTTTGCTTAGATTTACTTAATTCTTTGCTATTGGTCGCTAAGCTCGAACAACTAATTAAAAAAAACATAAACGACATCAACATTGCCAGTTTCATCGTATCTCCTTATCTGTATATGTTTAACACGCTATCCAAAAAAATAGCGACTAAAATAAGCCGCTACATGAATTCTCACAATAAATTAGTACATTTTTTCATTTTCAACCCTTAAATTTGATTATTATTCGCTCAATCGAGCATTTAAAAATTAGCATATGAAATTAAAAAGCAAACAAAAAAGGTACAAAATTTTACAAAGAATTAACCATTAGACGTTTTATAAATATTCATTAAATCTCAAACTTCACTGTTGCATCTCAAGGCTGAGGTTTAATACGACGGCGACTAAAGCCGTCGTATAGTTAAGCGTTAAAATTGTTTTATGTTGAATATCAATTTGAATATACAACATGACCTTCTTTAATGCTTTGCACTATTTTTATATCCTTAATAGTAAGTGGTTCCACTTTTAAAGGGTTGTTACTTAAAATGACGAAATCCGCGAGCTTTCCCTCAGCTAGCGTACCTTTACTTGTTTCTTCAAAGTATTGAATAGCAGCCCATTGCGTTAATGTTTTTAACCCTTCATAAGGCGTTAAACGTTGATCCGGTCCCAATACTTTACCCGAACGCGTAATACGATTAACCGTTGCATCGAGCACTCGCATTGAATTTGGAAATGTCACAGGGGCATCATGGTGAGAAGTAACCGTTAAACCAGCCTCAACTACATCTCGTGATGGCGAAATATAATCTGCCCTTGGGTGCCCCAAAACAGACTCTACATGCCAATCGCCCCAGTAAAAAGTGTGCATAGGAAACAACGATGGGAGGATCCCTAAATCTACTAAATCCGGGATTTGATCTTTACGTAAAGTCTGGCCGTGAATCATCACGCTACGGTGATCATCATACCCATAACTTTTTTTAGCCACTTTAATAGCTTTAATATATTGGTCAATCGCTGCATCACCATTGGTGTGAGCAATAATCTGCCATTTGTTTTTAAACGCCGTGTTTATATGTTTAATGGCCACCTCATCACTCATGATAGGATAACCTTTATAGTCCAGCGGTTTACCCTCAGGCGGCGTATGATAATGTGATGATAACCAAGCCGTTTTTCCTTGTGGTGAACCATCTAAAGTTAATTTAACACCCCCTATTCGGTATCGATTAACATAACTGCGATCTGAATTATAAAATTCGGGTTTAACAGCTGACTTATTCCAAACAATGTCAGGGTATGAAACAACATCAATGAATAGCGATTTTTCACGAGCTGCTCTTTCGAATGCCGAAGTCGCATCCGCTGTGGTGCGGCCATCTTGAGCAGTTAAATATCCATTTTTAGCATACTCCAGCTGAGCAAGCTCAATGGACCTTTGCTGTACTTCAGCATCGGATTTAGTGGCAACAATAGGCAATAATAGATTAAAAAAAGCCGCTTCTTCAAGCACGCCATTAGGACTATTGTCGGCCAAGCGCCTAATTACACCGCCTTTGGGGTCTTTGGTATCCTTTGTGTAGCCACCCACTTCTAGAGCTTTTGAATTGACACTTGCTAGATGACCCGATTGATGCATTATAAGCACTGGGTATTTAGACGAAATTTTATCTAGAACATCTTTAGTGGGATGTTGTTTTTCGCTAAGCTGCGAATCGTCATACCCATTAGCTAACACCCAACCAAATTTTCCGATAATGAATTTCCCTTCAGCAGACTCCATCCACTTTTTGGTTGTTGTCACTAAACTATTAAAATTTGCACCGGGGCCATCGGGAGGAGGTAATAAATTTGCCAATTGCGCAATTAAACCCGTATTGTACATATGGCTATGGGCATCCAAAAAACCGGGTAAAAGTGTTTTCCCTTGAAGGTCTTTGTTTTGTAGATTGTCAAACTTTTCTCTGGCCTTCGCTAAGCTGCCAAGGTAAACAATCCGCCCTTCTGACTCAACTAAAGCTTCCTCATAATGCGGCTTTTCTCCTTCCATAGTGAGAATATCTCCGCCGTAATAAAGAACCGGATCAGCTGCTAGCGCGCTTGTTCCAAAACAAAATAATACTGATGGTAATAAAAAACGTAATCGCTTTGTCATTTTATCTTCCCTGTAAATATAGCTGTAATAAATTTAGCACATGATGTTTTAAACAAAAACATAAAGTGACACCCATAATTAATATATTAAAGCATCTCGTTTTAAATTAGTTAGTCCATTTCAAAATACACAGTTAGGTAACGTGATGAGCGGATTCTCAGCTTTATCACAAGCATCAGGAGGTTCAGCTATGAAAATACCTCAGTGTGAATCTCCTATTCTCGCTATGAAGTCAGATAAATCAGTTAGCGGATGGAGTGAAAGAACAACGTTCTTCATATGTGTTGTTCAATATCAAACAGGTTATCAAGTTGATGTATACACCACATTCGAACAACAGTCTGGTGGGATCTCTGTCAATCAACTTAGTCAAAGCTTAGTTCGCTCAGTAGTTGGTGATACTAGCCAAAATATACCAAAAACTATGGCTCGATTAAAAGACTCACTCGCAGAACTAAATACTGAAACAAAAATAATCGACAGCTATATTCCAAGCAAATGGAAAGGTTTATTTGCAGACGATAGAAAGTCTTTAGAAGCTGAAACAGAGTAAATAATTTCACTAAATTAAAGTTCTTTCAAATAATGGAGTAATTAAGTACTCCATTATTTTTTTAAAACTAATAATTACTCTGGCAAAATAATGAAGGATTTATCTGTGTGGCATAAGTTTTTCTTTGGTGAGTAAAATCGACTTCCATCATGATGATTTCTTTTTTATAGGAAACACCTTAAACCAAAACGCCATTTCAAAAACAAAGCCCGCAATAATAAAAATAAATAAGCCAGTGTGCTACCATGCTCAAAACCAAGCAAACCTAGCCGAGCCCACCAACAACCGTAGTTTCCTTATTAACTAACTCATTTTGCAAAAAAGCGTATTTTTGCTTCTTTTAATGTGCATAAAAATACAGAAAACGCACAAATTCCGCCCCCCATAAATGCAATTTGAAAACTAGATAGCGAAGAAAAACTAAATTGCTGAGAATACATGTACTGCCCTAATAACTGTGCAAAGGTAGCCAAACCTAAAATAATTAACAATGGGCACACAACTAGCGTAAACCAAAACCAAATACGTCTAATACCTTTCATAAAAACTTCCTTTTACTTTAATTTAACTTAGAAATTAATTATATAGTGAGCCACCAGCATTTTAAAAGCCGCTTATAAGGTTGCCACATGAGTTTGATGTCTGAAGTCAAGATTTGACCCCATTTGGTTTTCACCAAGAGATAGTGTTGACTAAGTAAAACCCTACTTTCTGGATGTAATACTGAAATTCAGTCAATTCAACATCTTCAGGAATCTCAATAGCTAACCTTTCAACTTTAATGTCGGAAAAAGCAACCTCTCCATCCTTAAAAACAGATATTAGGAAATCATTTTCATCTAATTTTGAAAAATTACTCATGACTCTCCTGAGTTATAACGCCGCAATAAGCGGAAAATTATAGTTGGCTAAAATGTTTGAGGAACGAAAAACAGCCAACTGTAATTTTTCCGTTTAATTGCCTTGTTATATTTATAAATGCTTCTTTATTAGACGCCGACATTCTTTTTGCAAGTAAAGGCTATTATCATTGAGTAAGTCATTTGATTTTTCTCTCGATTCTTCATTAATGTTTTTGTAAATTGGTAACGAAACAGGATCAAATGACTTAAAGTTCATTTTTTCATTTTGAAAATAAAGCTCTTTAATCATTGTGATGTTAGAAACAGTACTATGCACATTATTTACTAAAGTGGCTGTTGGTTTTACACCGTTAGCTAATCCATTCATTAATGAATTAGTCCATTCAATTCCAGTGGAACGATATTCATTTGAAAGTTTATATAGCTTTGATATTTTATCCCTTAGCAGTTCTTTACGCTCCCTTCTCTTCTGTAGGTAATGATTTAAAAAGACTACAAATATTGCGATTAACGTCGAAAAAATAACAGTAACAAGTCTAGCTTGATCCGCAGTCGATTCAAAAATTGTTGATAAATATTGCATGATGATTCCGATATAAATATAACGCCGCATTAAGCGGATAAAAATAGTTGGTTATAATGTTGAGGCACGAAACATAACCAACTGTTTTTATTCCGTTTAAATGCCTTGTTATATGCAATATTACACGTCGCTCAGATTTACCCGTGCTTCATATTCTAATTGCTCTGATTTTATAGGGAACTCTCTTTGAGCCTGTTGTAAAACACGAACATACTCTTGTTGACCTAACGCATCCCAAGCTAGATTTCCTTTATAGTTCGCTACATTGTTCTCTGAAATATATTTGAGAACTTTAGGGTGTATAAAAAATAGCTCATTAACACGCTGATTCATATCATTCATGGATTTCTGAAATTCTGTACCAGTTTCGTGAGTCCAATTCACATAGTAAATTGACTTATCAAACTCATCAGATTTTATGTATTTGCCGTTGCCATCATGACCAGTCTGTTTATGGACTAAAACAGAAAATAGATCCGAACCACAATTTGCCGAGATTGAATTTCCCGAACTGTCTTTCCCCAAAGAGAATACCTCTTTCTTATAATACAGATTCAGGATAAACAGTGCTCCTAAAGCTCCAAGCAAATTACCTAAGTTACCTTTAGCCAAACTTTTAACGCGCTCATGTTTAACTGCCTGATATGCTTTTTTCCAGTCAGCCCCGCTTGTTCCTCGTTTAAATGATTTATGCAAAGGTGTTAATGACTTTTTATTTTCAGTTTCAAAATGGAAATTAGGTGAGCTTGGAATCACAACTTTTTTACTAAGTTTCCATTTTTCATCTAAAAACTTAAGGCAATCTGTATCAAAGTACAAATCTCCCTCTTCTGGTAGAGCTCCGCCATTTTCAAGGTAGAGATCCTTTGATATTGACTCTATCTCTACAGAACAACGAATTAGTAACTCTGAAATCTTAACTGAGTAAACTGATAATTGCTTGTCATCAAAATGAACCCAGTTTGAGAGTTCGGCAACTTCTTTTTCTAAGTTTTTATAAATTGGCCAATACAAATTTGACACAAATACTTCCTTTTGCATATAACAACTTTGTCTACGACATTTGTCGTTTTATAAACCGACAAATGTCCGTATATTACATTGCATTTATCTTAGCTCTCAAATAAACACCTGTAAACAACTAGTTAACTACGGCTCATACTTCATAAATGCAGAAACACCCCAAAATGGTGGAGATCAGTAATATTAGACAAAACACCACTACTGTATAAATAAACAGTATCGCTAAATATGCCATTTTTCGCTTATAAAACATTCAGCTCACTGGTTGGTAATTTAGCTAGGTGGTTTTAATTTTTGCCGCTGTTGATTATGATGTTCGTATTCCCTGCCTTTTTAAATCCATTAAGGTTTTTCAGTCATTTTATTAAGGATTATCTCATGTCTAGCTATAACGAATCTCCAGAGCAAATTGCACAGGCCACTGAGGGCTATGTGATGCAGCAAACTATGTTGCGTATTAAAGATCCAAAACCGTCGCTGGCATTTTATGAAAACGTATTGGGCATGAAACTATTAGGAAAGTACGACTTTCCTGGTATGGAGTTTACTTTGTATTTTTTAGGCTACGAGCAAGATATGCCAAAAGGCGATGATAAAGAAAAAACACAATGGGTGTTTCGCCGCCCTGCGCTGATTGAGCTTACCCATAACTGGGGTACTGAAAACGACGACAGCTTTACCGGTTATCACAGTGGTAATGAAGAACCAAAAGGGTTTGGCCATATTGGTATTAGCGTACCCGATGTATACGCTGCCTGTGAGCGCTTTGCTAAATACGATGTGGAGTTTGTAAAACAGCCAGATGGCGGCTCAATGAAGGGCCTCGCCTTTATTAAAGACCCTGACGGTTACTGGATTGAAATACTCTCGCCTGAGGGCATTACAGATATTATTCAATTACAATAAAACAATTAAACATAAAAAAGCCTGCAAATGCAGGCTTTTTGTTTACAAGTACTGTGAAAAACTTGAATTTTTTTAACGACGTAGTGCGTCTATACGTGCATCAAGCGGTGGGTGAGATGAAAACAACTCAGCCATGCCTTTACCACTGGCAATACCAAAGGCCATCATTGAGCCTTCTAATTGTGATGGGTGGTTTTGCTTTAATCGCTCAAGGGCTGAACGCATTTTGTCTGCGCCTACCAACTGAGCTGCACCGTTGTCGGCTGCAAATTCACGCTTGCGGCTGTAATGGGCAACCACCACACTGGCTAATACACCAAATAATACTTGGAATAACATATCGAATAAGAAGTAAGTCCAGCTGCTGCCGCCCTCTTCTTCATCGCTATTTATAAAATTATCTACAATGCCCGCCAGCACTTTTGCGGCAAAAATAACAAAGGTATTAACCACGCCTTGAATAAGCGTTAGCGTTACCATGTCGCCATTAGCCACGTGCGATACTTCGTGCGCAAGCACTGCCTCGGCTTGATCTTGGGTCATATTGTGTAATAAACCCGTACTTACCGCCACCAGCGAGTTATTTTTACTCGGGCCGGTTGCAAAGGCGTTCATTTCTGGGCTGTCGTAAATAGCCACTTCAGGCATATTAATACCGGCTTTTTTAGCTTGCGCGGCAACCGTGTTCATTAACCACTGCTCGGTTTCGTTACTTGGTTTTGTAATAACCTGCGCACCGGTTGATTTTTTCGCCATCCATTTCGACATATACAAAGAAATAAACGACCCACCAAAACCAAATACAGCAGCTATTAATAAAATACCACCCAGGCTACGATGGCTTAGGCCCAGCGCACTCATTATTATTGAAAGCACAACACCTAATACCAACATAACCGCTAGGTTAGTTAATAAAAACAAAAATACACGTTTCATACATGGTCTCCAAAAATAACATTTATTGCTGAGCGATTTCTTTTTGTTGATCGGCTATAGCAATCACTGCGTTATGACACACTATGTCATAACATCAACGCTATTCTGTGACAAACTATGTCATAACGCAAGGGATATTTTTAAAGTTTTATATATATTTAATTAAGTTAAACTTTCTAGGTTTTTTTCTGTTCAACAGTAAAAATACACTTCTAAAAACAATATAATTCAATACGTTATTTTGTTTTTATACTATACGCTTTTATATATACCGTGATTAACATTTGCCATATCTGTGGGGAAGCCTCGCTCTTTTGCAAGTACTTGTGCAATTTTACTTATATCTTCATTGCGACTGTTCTTAAGGTAGGCCCATTGGTGATGCTTACGGTGGTTATTACTGTCGTGTTCTGTGCAAATTAAACCAAGCTTTACAAATTCAGCTACTATTTCGTCAGAAGCGATCAAAGTTGATGACGCTTTTACATTTTCGGCTCGTGCGTAACTAATATGCGAATATAAACTTACGTCGGCAACGCGCAAGGTGTCGTCTTCGCCTGGGATCTGTTGGCCGCCAAACAAGGCATTGTTTTGCGTATTAGCGTTTTTAAATGCTGGTACAAACTCAGCTACATAATCAATCGCTTTTTGACCACGTGCTTTTAGCACCTGCTGATCCCAACCATTATTTATATAATTTAAGTACTTAGCAGGCAGTTGTGGCTGTGCCGTTTGCTCGGCTGTATCTGCTAGGCCATCGTTAAACAAGGTAATTGAGTTAGTCATACCATGAATTTGATAAAAGCCATTAGGGTACGGCGTTAATTGTGCCATGCCCTCGGGTGTGCCTCGGTTACCATAAATAATAATTTCGGGTATTTTCCCGCCAGCGCCTTGCCAGTGTGCAATGTATGAGGCTTTAAATTCGACCATACGCTTGGGCTTTACGCCTACCATGTCATCAACAATACCGGTTTGAAAGCCACAGGCGTTTATAAGGTAATCTACTTCTGCTGTTTGGGTCTTGTTGCTTTGGTTGTTTTGATATTCAATTTTCCATTTTGGCATTTGATTTTTAGCACTACTTTGCTCAACTTTGCTGACTTGCTTTACCTCTGTGCTGGTAAGAACATTAGCGTGTTCGTACTGGGCAAGCGCAAGTTGCGCACTTGCTGATAATCTAAATATATTCCAACCGTATTCTTGAACAACAATAAGTGGGTATTTTACTTTGTTTAAGTTTAAATGCTTAGCAACGGGGATCATCCACTCGTCTAGCGTTTTAGGCTCAGTAACCTGCTCTTTTTTACTCAAGGTTATCATTTGCTCATGGCTATAAAGCTGATAGTAATTATCAGGCTCGCCAAGAACTTTATTATTATGATCTTGTTCAATTAAGTCTTTATATGCGTTAGTAAGCTTGTCTAACCTTGGCAGTAAATCATCCGGTGAATCATCATCACGCGTTGGCACAGCAAATACAGTTGGGCGTACATCTATGCTGTAAGGATATAGTCGTAAAATATCTATACACTGTTTTAGTAAATCTATACAGTCTTGATCTGGAATTTCACGGTATAAATTACCACCGGCGTGCAGATGGCACATAGGAGGGCCGTCAATAAGTGACGTTTTTTTCTCAAATATAGTCGTTTTTATGCCCAATGCCGCAAGGCGAATCGCAATTGTTGCCCCTGCAGTTCCCCCACCTAAAATACCTACACGGGTTTTAGGTAGAGCTCTTTTTGGTAGAGCTGATTCGGCCTTCAACTGCGTATTATAAGCGTAGTTATTAATAAATGGGTGGGTCATTGTATTTGTTATTTCCTTAGTAACAATAGCACTGAGTAATTAGCGTTATATATGCATACAAGGTGTGTATTTTAAGGCGCTAAACATATTTATTAAACCGATGTATTTAATATATAAACTGCTTTGTATATTTATAAAATTACAAAGCAGTATAGTTTAGGCATTTATAGCAAGTGCAGTAAGAAGGGTTTTATAAATTTGTAATTTAGGGGTTTGCTCGGTATAGGGGCTTATAGCAAGCAACGGAAATGGTAAGCGTGCTTTAAGTGAATCTAGGTTTGCTTGGTATTCATCCATAGTGGCATCAACTTGGTTGGCAATCCAGCCAATGCAATTAACACCCATACTTTGCATATGTGCTGCAGTGAGTAATGCATGATTTATACAGCCTAGTTTCATCCCTACTACCAATATTACGGGTAATTGCTCTGCTTTTACCCAGTCATATAAATATTCGTTGTCGTTAATTGGCAATGCCCAGCCGCCCGCACCTTCTGTTAGCAGGTAGTCTGCACCTTGTTGCTTCACATTTTTATAAGCGGTAAGTAGCTTTTCAACGCTTAGGGTTACTCCCACTTGCTCTGCTGCAATGTGCGGAGCTATGGCGGGCTCAAAAGCAAACGGATTAATTATGTCGTATTTAGCACTCACAGTCGCGCTTTCCATTAGCATTAAGGCATCGGCATTCACGAGCTGATCAAACGCAAGTTCACACCCTGATGCAATCGGTTTAAAACCTATTGCACGCTGCTTATGTTGGGCGAGTAATTTTAATAGCAAACTAGTTACGTGGGTTTTACCCGCGTCGGTATCGGTACCGGTAATAAAAAATTGCTGCATTGCCTTACCTTTAAATTTTTGCTTTTTCTAATGATAACAATACCACATGGTAAGATACATGGGCTTGGTTGTTTATAAGCGGATACGCCGCACATACTTTTTGTAGCGCCGATTTAGTTAATAAACCAGGGCGTTGGCTTGCTTTATTTTGCGACGTTGCACCAATGGCTTTAATTGAACTAATCGCTTTAAGCGGGCTGGTAAACTCATCAGTATAAATAACCTCTGTCGCGTTATTAACAATAAACCCTGCCTTTTTGACCGATTGGTTTATATTATCGCTACTTAAAAAGTTATTAATGTGGCTATGCGAATCGAGCGCGGCAAACGCCGTTTTTATTTCATGTAGTGAGCCTTCTACCACCGTACTTATGTACGCCTGCCCACCGGGCTTTAAAGCTGAATGTAATGAATACATTAGCATTTCAAAATTAGCCGACCATTGCATTGCAAAATTACTAAATACCACATCAATACTATTTTGTTGAAAGGGTAAATTATCCATGTCGGCGCAAATACGCGGTGCGGTTACTGCACTATTTTTAAGCATGGTAAGGCTTAAATCCATGGCAATTACCTGTTTATATATTCCTTGTAACTCTTCGGTATTCACTAACGGCCCAGCGCCTAAATCAACACAATGTTTGTGCTTTGTGCTCGCATCAAGCTTAATGAGTTTAATTAAATCGATTGCAGCTTGTTTTTGTACATGTGCGTGGGCTACATATTGGTTTGCCGCCGTTGAAAACTTGCGTTGCGTTACCTGCTTTAAACTATTAACAGCTAAACAAGCTAACGGTGACTTTATACGCGACTTAGCATTTGTAGCGTGTGCGCTTATCATGCAATGGCCTTTTTTAAACAGTTTACCAATGTTGTAATATCTTGCTCGGTATGGGCGGCGGTTAAGGTAACGCGAAGCCTTGAGGTATTATGCTGCACCGTGGGCGGGCGAATAGCGGTTAGCCAAATCCCCTGCTGTTTGAGCTGCTCACAGGCTTTTAAGGTCTGTTCGGCACACCCTAAAACTAGGGGTTGAATGGCAGTTGTTGAATCCATTAAGGCAATTTTGTGTTCATTGGCTAAACGTTTAAATAAAGCAATATTAACGTTTAATTTTGCACGCTTGTGGTTAGCATCACGTATGGTTTTAATTCTTGATAATGTATGCAAAGCAATAAATGGCGACATTGCAGTCGAATAAGTGTAATCGCGGTTAAACTGCAACATGTAATCAACAAATTCACTTGAACCTAATACACACGCCCCACTACTTGCTACCGCTTTACCAAAGGTGATCACTAAAATATCTGGTAAATTATCTGCCGCTATAAGTGGCTCACAGCTTCCCAAACCCGATTTTCCCAGTACGCCAAAGCCATGCGCATCGTCTATCATTAACCAGGCGTTATGTGCTTTAGCTAAACTAAGTAACTCAATTAATGGTGCTTGGTCGCCATCCATTGAGAATACACCCTCACTCACGATCAGTTTATACTTAGCATTGGACTTTTCGAGCCGTGAACGTAAATGATTCATGTCGTTATGGTTAAAGCGTACAAGTGCCGCGTTTGCATGCAGTGCGCCGTCGATTAAGCTCGCATGATTAAGTTTATCCTGAAAAATCGCACTTTGCTGAGCAATGGCTTTATCTTGAAATAGCGCTTTTATAACACTGCTATTAGCACTAAAGCCCGAATTAAACAGCATGGCATTGTTATAGCCCAACTGAGCACATAAGTATTTTTCGAGCTGTTGCTGCACACCTTGATAGCCAGTAACTAAAGCAGAGCTATGACTTCCTAAGCTATGCATACCTTCAAGCAAAGTGGGCTCATCGGCAAAGCCTAGGTAGTCGTTACTGGCAAAGTTAAGATAGCGTTTATTATCAACTATAATTTCACGCGCACTGGCTTGCTCAATAACATAACGCTTGCGGTTGAGCGCGCTTTGCTGGCGCGCTTGTAAATGGCTATTTATAAAATCAAATGACATAGCAATACACAATGTTAAGCAGGATAAAACAATTCTGAACTGGCTTTATCGGCCACTTTAGAAGATAACGACGCAGCAACGGCTTCATCTGAATAGTCTTCTGACGTTTCAGGGTTCATACCCAGTTTTTTAATTAATTGCATATCAGCATCAGCTTCTGGGTTTTCTGTAGTAAGGAGTTTATCACCATAAAAAATGGAATTAGCACCGGCAAAAAAACACATCGATTGCATTTGCTCATTCATTGCGCTGCGCCCTGCCGATAATCGCACATAGCTGTGTGGCATCATAATACGCGCGGTGGCAATAGTACGAATAAACTCAAACTGATCTAAGTCGTCTACGTTTTCAAGCGGTGTCCCTTTTACTTTTACTAGCATGTTAATTGGGACGCTTTCTGGTTGCTGCGGCAAATTTGCCAATTGCATTAATAACCCATAACGATCGCTGGGTTGCTCACCCATACCGACAATACCACCAGAACAAACTTTCATACCGGCATCACGCACATGATCAATAGTGTTTAGTCTGTCTGCAAAGGTACGGGTAGATATAATTTGTTCGTAGTATTCAGGTGAGGTATCTAAATTATGGTTATAGTAGTCAAGCCCTGCATCACTCAGCGCATGGGCTTTTTCATTGGTGAGCTTACCTAGGGTCATACAGGTTTCAAGGCCAAGCTCTTTTACTTCTTTAACCATTTTTGAAATGTACGGCATATCACGATCTTTAGGATCTGACCACGCAGCGCCCATACAAAAACGGGTGGCGCCTTTTTGTTTTGCAAGGCGTGCTTGCTCTACTACTTTTTCTACTTCTAGCAGGCGCTCTCGCTCTAGGTCGGTTTTATAATGACCAGACTGCGGGCAATATTTACAATCTTCAGGGCAAGCACCTGTTTTTATTGATAGTAAAGTAGAAATTTGCACCTGATTAGGATTAAAATTAGCACGGTGTACGGTCGCGGCTTTAAAAAGCAGATCGTTAAACGGCATTTCAAATAAGGCTTTAACCTCGCTATGGGTCCAATCGTGGCGAACTGTTGCAAGCTCCATAATACTCTCTTTTATTTTTTGCTCTTGGTGTTATTGGCTTAGAATACGTATTGTCGTACCATTGTCAACGAAACCCATATAGCTAAAGTTTACATATGAGCACAAAACACACAATAGACCTTGATTTTGACCGAAATCACATTTGGCACCCTTATACATCAATGACTCAACCAATTCCGGTTTATCCTGTTACAAACGCCAATCACAACCTTATACACCTAGAAACAGGCGAGAAACTCATTGACGGTATGGCCTCTTGGTGGAGCGCAATACATGGCTACAATCATCCCGTTTTAAATAATGCGATGACAGAGCAAATCAATAAAATGAGCCATGTAATGTTTGGCGGCATTACCCATTACAGCGCAGTGGAGCTTTGTAAAAAGCTAGTAGCAATAACGCCCGAGCATTTAAATAAAGTATTTTTAGCCGACAGCGGCTCGGTAAGTGTTGAAGTAGCGATTAAAATGGCGCTGCAGTATTGGTTAAGCCAAGGCATTAATACTAAACAAAAGTTAATGACTCCGTTTAAGGGCTATCATGGCGATACCTTTGCGGCCATGAGTGTGTGCGATCCGGTTAATTCTATGCATAGCTTGTACTCTGGCTTTTTACCTGAGCATGTATTTGTACCTGCACCTGTTAGCCAATTTCATGACGAGTTTAATCAAGCCGAGGCGGATGAACTAGAACACTATTTTTTAAAACACCACCAGCATGTTGCCGCCTTTATTATTGAACCCATAGTACAAAACGCGGGAGGAATGAACTTTTATCATCCTGAATATTTAGCCTGTGTGCGCAAGTTATGTACTCAATACGATGTATTGCTCATTTGTGATGAAATTGCCACAGGCTTTGGCCGTACAGGTAAAATGTTTGCTGTAGAGCACGCCAATGTACAGCCAGATATACTTTGTATTGGCAAGGCACTCACCGGCGGCACCATGACCTTATCAGCCACGTTAACGACCGATAAAATAGCGATAGGCATTAGCGAAGGTGAAGCCGGTGTTTTGATGCACGGACCTACATTTATGGGCAATCCACTCGCCTGCGCTGTGGCATGTGCCAGTATAGACTTATTGCTTGAACAAGATTGGCAAAAACGAATTAGTGAAATAAACCAAGCACTTCAACAATTACATCAGTGTGGCTCACTTACTGATGTAGTTAATGTTCGCACTTTAGGTGCAATTGGCGTGGTAGAACTGACAGATGAGGCAGGAATAGTAGATGTAGCTAAAATACAGGCTTATTTTGTTAGCCAAGGAGTGTGGATACGCCCGTTTGGTAAACTAATTTACTTAATGCCACCGTATATAAGTGACGATGCCAGTATTAAAAAGCTTTGCGATGCTATATATAACGCCATAAAGGGTAAACATTACGTATAGATGGTTAATTATTTTAGCCACTAAAGTTAAAATTAAATTGATATTTCTATTTAGTTATTATTCCTCTGTAAAGTTTAGTAAATTTAACCCCTTGGCTTGATTTAGTGTGTTGATCTAAGGGATGTTTAGGGATATGATAATGACTATCATTTACAATAACATTTATGGACTCACTTGCTATGAAAATATTACTTAAGCCTGCCAAGACATTAAGTGCAACTTTTTTACTCGCTTCTGCGATTTTTGCACAACCGGCACTTGCTAACGGCCCAATTGGTGAGCATGTTAATCACCTTCAAGCTAATTTAAAAACCTACAACGAAGACGTTGAGTGGATGGTTTCAAAGGTTGATACCCTAGTAAGCGATTACGAGAAAAAAGGCGCTAAAGCAGTTAATACTGATGACTTAATTGAGTACTGGGAATCGGTTAAATTTCACAGCGCCATAGAAACAAATTATGTCCCTGTGTATGCCTCTATTTGGCAAGGTTTGTATGGCATAAAAATGGCTATTGATAACAAAAAGCCAGCCTCAGAAGTACGTTTGCAGCAACAAGCAATGAACAATGCTTTATGGCAAGGCCTAGGCGCAGTTAAGCTAGCGGCTCAGTTTCAACAAAAAGGGTTATTAAAAAGCGTTAAAGCCACAGCAACAAAAGAAATGACGCAAAGCGCGACCATTGATGAAATTAAACATAAATTAGACCGAGTGGTCGCTAAATACGCAGAACGTTTAAGCGATGAAGCAACCAGTATAGTTCACGATACTTACCTGCATTTATTTGAAGGTGTAGAAGGCACACTCATTGAGCAAGACGCTAACTTAGTAGAAGTACTTGAAAAAGACTTTAACGTAACCCTACCGCAAGCTATTTCAGGTAATAAAACAGTAAATCAAGTACGTGAAGTGGTTGTTGATATGCAAACTAAGTTAACTCGTGCACAAACGCTAATTGAAAAAGCAGAAAAGTCACGTAAGGATGTATTTTAAGTGGAACGCAGAACCTTTATTCAAGGCTTAGCTGCGTTAGGGATAGCTGGCGCTTTGCCGCTATCTCTTTCACGCGCGTTTGCCGCTGATATTGCCAACCCCGTGTCGGTAGATACATTACCTAAACTGAAAGGCGAACTCACCCTTTATTTAGGACGTGGTGAAGGTGGCTTATACGAAAACGTTTTACAAGCCATTCAAAAAAAGAACCCGGATTTAGACCTTGCTATTCGACGCGGTCCAACTGCAGCTTTGGCTAATACGATTGTTGCCGAAGCCAAAGCGGGTGTTAAACGTGCAGACTTATTTTGGGCTGTCGATTCGGGCGCTATTGGTTTAGTAACCGATGCAGGGCTTGCTAAACCTATGCCTAGTGATTTATCTGCACAGCTACAGCCACAGTTTAGATATGATGAGTGGGCACCTGTAACTGGTCGTATACGTACTTTGCCTTTTAATACTGAGCGTTTAACCAAAGAGCAAATTCCAACAAGCATTATGGAAATAGCCGACAGTGATTTAAGTATTGGTTGGGCACCAGCTTATGCTTCTTTTCAATCGTTTGTTACCGCTATGCGAATTTTAGAAGGCGATGATAAAACTGCTAAATGGCTTAAAAAAGTGCAAAAACGCTCAAAAACCTACGCTGGCGAACTCGGTGTAGTAATGGGCGTTGAACGTGGTGAAGTAGATATTGGTTTTGCTAATCACTACTACACGTTACGTTTGAAGTCTGGTAAGCCCGACGCTAAACTTGATCTTGCATTTACAGAGCAAGATGCCGGTTGTTTAGTGAATGCCTCCGGTATTTTATCGCTATCTGACGACCCACTAGCAACTAACTTTATGCGCTATTTACTCAGCGTTGAAGTACAGAGTTATTTAGCGAGCGAAGCTTATGAAATTCCGCTAGTAAATGACATAAAGCAACCTGATGGCTTGCCTAAATTAACCAGTATTTCGCCACCTAAAATAGACTTAACCCAGTTGGCTGACTTACGTCCAACTATTGACTTAATGCGCAGCAGCGGCGTTTTATAATGCGAATACCACCATCTTATCCTATGGCGCTGCTTGCAGCGCTTGTTACCCTTACTCCTATTTTTGTTTTAATAACGCTTGCCAGTGACGCAAGCTCTTTTTTTGATAGCCATAATTTAACCATTTTAGGAAATACCCTGTCGTTAATGGGCTTAACTGTATTAGGCTCAATTTTAATTGGTGTGCCACTGGCGTTTATTAGCGCTTATGTGCAGCTGCCATTTAAAAAGTTTTGGTTAGTAGTATTTGCCGCCCCTTTAGCTATACCAAGTTATATTGGTGCATTTACGCTTTATGCTGCATTTGGCCCTGGTGGTGAAATACATAACTTACTTGGTTTTGAAACCCCTTCTATGTATGGCTTAACTGGCGCCGCCATTGTAATGACCCTATATACCTTCCCATTTGTAATGATGACAACCCGCTCCTCCTTACTCAGTCTTGATGCCAGTATGGTCAATGCAGCTCGTACATTGGGTATGTCGATGACACAAAGCGTGTTTAAAGTTATTTTGCCCCGTGTTGTAAATGGTATTGCTGCGGGTTCGTTACTCGTTGCCTTATATACGCTATCAGACTTTGGTACACCGGCAATGATGCGTCTAGATACTTTTACTCGTGTTATTTACGTAGAATATAACGCCTTTGAACTGAGCCGTGCTGCTATGTTGTCTATGCAGCTAATGGTAATTGTTGGCTTTTTACTAATGCTTGAATCGCAAATTAAAACTGCGTCTGAACGCCAAGGCCGGCCCCTTATTTTATTCCCAAAAAAATGGCAATTAGGCGCGATGTTTGCCACCTTTGCACCAATTTTATTACTTGCTATTGGCTTACCACTCGCAGTATTTACACTTTGGCTAGTGCGTGATGGTTTCAGTTCGTTTGATTTTAGTATTGCATGGCACTCTACTTACGCTTCAGCCATTGCAGCTATTGTTACAGTTATTGTGGCTATTCCTGTGGCGCATGCTGCTTTAACCGGAAAAGCAGGTAAAGTGATGGAACGCGTTACTTACTTTGGTTTTGGTATTCCGGGGATTGTTATGGGCACAGCGCTTGTGTATGGCGGCTTACAACTGCCATTTTTATATCAAACACTGGGCTTGTTGATCATTGCTTATATGCTACGTTTTTTACCACTTGCGGTTGGCTCTGTGCGTACCAGCACCGAGCACCTTGATCCAAGCTTAGTAAAATCAGCCCGTGTGTTAGGCGCAAGCCCACGTGAAGCTTTCACACGTATTACTTTACCACTGACTATGCGGGGTATTATTGCAGGTGCTGCTTTAGTCTTTTTAGAGTCGATGCGTGAATTAGAAGCCACACTATTATTGGGTCCAACTGGTTTTGAAACCTTATCTACTTATTTATGGCGTGTTTACGAAGCCGGTTATTTTGGCCGCGCAGCAATACCTGGGTTATTGTTGGTGGTGATTTCGGCGGCGGCTTTAGCTATTATGATGTCTGGCGAGAAACGCAACCAGTTTGAACATTAAGGATTTATATAAATGCTATCTGTAAGTCAGTTGTCTATAGATTATGGCAGTAATCGTGTTGTTAGTGACTTAAATTTCACCTTAGGTGAAAGCGAAATTTTAATGCTTGTTGGTCCAACAGGTTGTGGTAAAAGTACTATTTTACAAGCCCTAGCTGGGCTTTTACCAATTAGCGACGGCGAAATTAAAGTTGCTAAATGGACTGCTACACCAAAGCATACTGTAGCCCCTGAAAAACGCAGTGTAGGTATGGTGTTTCAAGACTTTGCGTTGTTTCCCCATTTAACGGTTGAACAAAATGTGTGTTTTAAACTAAAAGACATAAGCCCTGCTGATCATTGGATAAAGCTACTCGGTTTAGATGCGTTTAGACATAAAAAACCAGCGACACTTTCAGGCGGGCAAAAACAGCGTGTTGCATTAGCGCGCACCCTAGCCCACCAGCCAGACTTTGTATTACTTGATGAGCCACTATCAAACTTAGACGCGGCTTTAAAAGACATGCTACGTTGGGATATACGTAATGCGCTTAAAGAAGCTGGCGTACCCGCTATTTGGGTAACACACGATCAAGAAGAAGCACTTTCGGTGGGCGATCGCGTGGGTGTACTAAAAGGCGGAAAAATACAGCAAATTGATAGCCCAGAGCAATGCTTTAGTGCACCCAATAATCGCTTTGTGGCACGCTTTCTAGGTGAAGCTAGTTTTATAAAAGGAACGCTGAATAACGGCCAAGCACTTACCGATATTGGTAATGTTCCCGCTCATGGTGTTGACTGTGAAAACGGTGAGGTAGAGGTGTTACTTCGTCCAGATGATGTATTATTAGTACAAAGCAGTGTAGGAAATAATGGCGAAGTAATTTGGGTACGCTTTGAAGGCGGCAGCAGATTATGCGCCATAAAACTAACCTGTGGTACTGTGGTTACAAGTCGCGTGAGTCATGAAGTAGTGGTAAATCCTGGTGATAACGTACATGTATCGCTTAGTACCTCTCATCCACTGGCGGCATTTAAAAGCTAGCGCTTTATATATTCTACTTTGGAGGAAACTATGAACGGACCAAATCCAAACAATCCATCACCTATGGAAGGGTTTCCTCAAGTAGGTTATTTAAAAAACTTTATCACCTCTGCGAATATAAACGTTGGTGATTATACCTATTACGACGACCCTGATGGCCCTGAAAACTTTGAAAAAAATGTACTTTACCATTTCGATTTTATCGGGGACCGTCTCATTATTGGTAAGTTTTGTGCGATAGCTAAAGACGTTACTTTTATAATGAATGGGGCTAATCATCAAACCTCCGGCTTTTCTACATATCCATTTTTTATATTTGGTAATGGCTGGGAAAAATCTGCACCTCGACAAGGTGATTTACCTTTTAAGGGAGATACTGAAATAGGTAATGATGTGTGGATAGGTTACAACGCCACCATTATGCCAGGAGTAAAAGTCGGTGATGGTGCCATTATAGCAAGTAAATCTGTGGTAACGTCTGATGTGCCCGCCTATGGCATTGTTGGCGGTAACCCTGCAAAATTGATAAAAAAGCGTTTTGATGATGCGACAATTAATAAACTTCTAGCGATTGCATGGTGGGACTGGAGCAGTGAAAAAATCACCGCTCATTTAGATGCCATTACACACTCTGACATAGACGTATT
Source organism: Pseudoalteromonas sp. S1612 (assembly GCF_005887175.1). Classification (GTDB taxonomy): domain Bacteria; phylum Pseudomonadota; class Gammaproteobacteria; order Enterobacterales; family Alteromonadaceae; genus Pseudoalteromonas; species Pseudoalteromonas undina. The sequence goes on from NZ_PNDH01000019.1 coordinate 65,016, forward strand.
AGCTAAAATTTAATAATTACCACTCAAACATGTAAGCCATTTTACTAATCGTTTTTAACGGTATGTTATGGCTATTGCGTTTTGCGTATAAGTGTTGCATTGATTTATCTTTCACTTCGCCAACAATCACTTCTTTTACCTGATAGCCTAAAGCAATGGCTGCTTGTGAATAGGCAATAAATTCCCACTTTTTAATATTGGTGTTATCCACTATTACCAGTTCAATGCCTTGTGCTAAGGCATTAATAAAACGGGCCAAGTTTAAATTATGATATTGCGATAATTTAAACTTATCAAAATGATACTCACCCTGCTCGTTAACAAAGTAATCATCTGTTGAGCAAATAAAATATTGGCTTTCATCTGCTCCGGAAAGTTCCTCGGCGAGATTTTGCGCATAATATGACTTACCACTGCCTGGTAGCCCTCGTAAAATAAAAACTTGTTTCATAGCATCCATTTTTTATTAATACGTCAATTCGGTTTATTTACTAATAATGCCACAAATTGATGAAATTTCAGAGCAACAAATGGTAATAGTGGTTATTTAACTGTAAAAATTGGTTAAAAAAACAACGTACCACTAAAAACTTTTAAAGAGTTGCCCACAACAGTTTTTTTATTTTACTTTACTAGGTATTATACAAGGTTCAAGTGCAGTGACCTCAAATGCTAAAAAGCATGAGTAACGCACAGTTAATTTATATAGTTAGGCAACTTATATCATTGGAGTGAAGATGAGCCATTTAGCGATTTCAGAGCTATTAAAAGGCAATGTTGCGGTAGACAGCCAAGTAACCATTAAAGGCTGGATCCGTACACGCCGCGATTCAAAAGCAGGAATATCATTTTTAGCCGTTCATGACGGTTCGTGTTTTGATCCTATTCAAGCGGTAGTTCCTAATTCACTGAATAATTATGATGAAGTTACAAGCTTAACAGCAGGCTGTTCTGTGTCGGTTACCGGTGTATTAGTACAATCAGCAGGACAAGGTCAATCTTTCGAAATTCAAGCTAACTCAGTAACTGTGTTAGGTTGGGTTGAAAACCCAGACACCTACCCAATGTCGGCTAAACGCCACAGCATTGAGTATTTACGTGAACACGCTCACCTTCGCCCTCGCACTAATATGATTGGCGCAGTAACACGTGTCCGTAACTGTTTAGCACAAGCAATCCACCGTTTTTACCATGAGCAAGGGTTTTACTGGATCAGCACGCCAATTATTACTGCAAGTGACTGTGAAGGCGCAGGTGAGATGTTCCGTGTATCAACGCTTGATATGCAAAATCTGCCAATGACGGACAAAGGCGAGATTGATTACAGCGAAGACTTTTTTGGTAAAGAAGCCTTTCTAACGGTATCTGGCCAGCTAAACGGTGAAACATATGCATCAGCTATGTCAAAAATTTACACCTTTGGTCCTACGTTCCGTGCAGAAAATTCAAATACATCTCGCCACTTAGCTGAATTTTGGATGGTAGAGCCAGAAGTTGCGTTTGCTGATTTAGAAGATATCGCAAAACTGGCTGAAAACATGCTTAAGTATGTATTTAAAGCTGTATTAGAAGAACGCCGTGACGACATGGAATTTTTCGCATTACGTGTTGAAAAAACAGCCATTAGCCGTTTAGAAGAATTTGTTGAAAAAGACTTTGCCCAAGTTGACTACACCGATGCTGTAGAGATTTTAAAAGCGTGTGGCAAGAAATTTGAGTACGACGTTGAATGGGGTGTAGATTTACAGTCTGAGCACGAGCGCTACCTAGCTGAAGAACACTTTAAAGCACCGGTTGTTATTAAAAACTACCCGCGTGATATTAAAGCATTCTACATGCGCCAAAACGAAGACGGCAAAACTGTTGCTGCTATGGACGTAGTAGCACCAGGTATTGGTGAGATCATTGGTGGTTCACAACGTGAAGAGCGTCTTGATGTATTAGATGCACGCCTTGAAGAGATGGGCTTAAACAAAGAAGACTACAGCTGGTACCGCGATCTACGTAAATACGGTAGCGTGCCACACTCTGGATTTGGTTTAGGGTTTGAGCGCTTAGTTGCTTATGTTACCGGTATGGGTAACGTACGTGATGTGATTGCGTTCCCACGTACCAAAGGCAGCGCAACGTACTAAGCTAAGCTTTGTAACGTTAAATAAAAAAACCAACCCGCGGGTTGGTTTTTTATTGTCTGATATATTAATGTGCATAAATACTTGAACAATTAGCCTCCCGCTTAGGGAAGCAAATTGTTATAAATACTAAATCTTTATAAATATTTTTCGTTTATAAAGCACATTCGAAATTACCCAAAAGCCAATAACATGCAATAAAGCAAAGGTGAACGATGCCAATTTAGCGCTCATAACTAAGGCGAGTTGCTGATACATCCAATCCCCCAAGTTTAGCTCGCCAATACTAATCAGTGAATAGCTCAGTACCCACACAGCCGATAATACATATATAAACAGTGGGTTTGATCCATACACAATTAATGGATTAACAAGACGATCAGGTTTAACAATGTCACAAAGCCAAACAAAAAATGCCAACACAATACAGGCAATCCCGGATGTGTAAATAACAAAGCTACTAGTCCAAAGTGATTTATTAATTGGCATAACCATTGAGCTTAATTGCCCGATAACAACTGCAACTACACCAATAACTAATAAACGCTTAATGCTTGTCCACTTGCTACTTGTGCTCGTTAACAGGCGGGTCACTTCAAAACCAAATAATACACTCACCACTGCGGGTAACGTACTGATCAGCCCTTCTGGATCAAATGCGAGCCCTTTACCTTGCCATAAATGCGACTCACCTAGTACGGCAATATCGAGCGCTCTAACTAGGTTATGTTCGAGTGTATAAGCATTTTCAGCGCCAACACTTAACAGTAATAACCAATAAGCAATTAAGGTAATAACCGATAGCGTTAACACCCCTCGCCTATTTAAAAACAACACACAGATAGACGCTAAAATATAGGCTATCCCTATACGTTGCAGTACACCTAATATTCTCAAGTTTTCTATATTGGTAGTAAAGGGATAAATATTTAAAGCTAGACCAATGGCAAATATAATTGCTCCACGTTTAACTAGTCTTAATACTTGGCTAGCACTGGCTGCACTGTTCGTTTTTTTGAACGAAAAAAACATCGCAGAGCCAATAATAAACATAAAAAACGGAAAAATTACATCCGTAGGGGTACAGCCATGCCAATCTGCATGAAGTAAAGGGGCATACACATGGGACCACGATCCCGGAGTGTTTACCAGTATCATTAACGCTATGGTTAGCCCACGCATAGCATCAAGTGCTTTATACCTTGTCATTTTGGCTCCTATTTAATAATTTGTATTGCTACAAATGACAACGCTGTCACTTTGTAGTAAAAAAACTTAAATCGCAAGTAATTTAGATAAGTGGAGTTGTTGAATTAAAAAAGCCGCAGAATCAATAATGAAACGGCGGCTTTAAATCAGAATTTGTTACTTTAGGAGCGGTTTATTGCTGTCCTTTATAGTGCTTGCTCTAACTGTGGTAAAACATCAAATAAGTCAGCAACTAAACCGTAATCAGCTACTTGGAATATTGGTGCATCAGGGTCTTTATTAATGGCAACAATAACTTTTGAATCTTTCATACCTGCAAGATGCTGAATGGCACCACTAATACCCACAGCAATATATAAATTAGGCGCGACAATTTTACCTGTTTGCCCTACTTGCATATCGTTAGGCACAAAGCCCGCGTCAACCGCTGCACGTGATGCACCAATAGCGGCACCGAGTTTATCGGCAATGCCATTTAATAATGCAAAATTTTCACCATTTTGCATACCACGACCACCCGAAATAACCACATCTGCAGCCGTTAGCTCTGGACGCTCTGATTCAGTTTGTTCAACACTAACAAAACTGCTTAACTGTGAATCAGAGACTGCATCTACAGCGGTTACATTAGCTGGAGCTTGCTCGCCTTGTAAATCAAAGCTACTTGCACGTACTGTGATCACTTTTTTACTATCGAGCGATTTAACCGTTGCAATAGCATTACCCGCGTAAATTGGACGTTTAAATGTATCAGCGTCAATTACATCAATAATTTCTGAAATTTGCGCTACATCTAATAATGCGGCAACACGCGGCATAAAGTTTTTACCTGTAGTAGTTGCACTTGCCACAATATGGCTGTAACTATCTGCAAGTGATAACACTAGATCTGTCATGCTTTCAGCAAGTTGATGCTCATAAACTGCATTATCAGCAAGTAAAACATTCGCAACACCCTCAATGCTCGCGAGTGACTCACTCATGGCGCCAAGGTTTATGCCTGCTAATAATACATCTACGTCAAAGCCTAATTTTTTAGCGGCATTAATCGTTTTTGAGGTTTCTGGTTTTAAGGCACCGTTATCGTGCTCTGCAATTACAAGAGTTTTCATTTAAATCACCTTTGCCTCTGTTTTAAGTTTTTCTACAAGCTGTGCAACATCTTCAACAATAATCCCGCCGCTACGTTTTGCAGGCTCTTCTACACTGACCAATTCAATACGCGGGGCTAAATCTACACCTAGCGAATCAGCCGCAATAACTTCTAACGGCTTACGTTTGGCTTTCATAATATTAGGTAGCGACGCATAACGAGGCTCATTTAAACGTAAATCGGTGGTGACTATTGCGGGTAAATTAAGTGCAACGGTTTGTAAACCGCCATCAACTTCACGAGTAACATTTACTTTGCCATTTTCAATAACCACTTTAGAAGCAAACGTACCTTGACCACGGTTAGTCAGCGCCGCTAGCATTTGACCTGTTTGATTATTATCAGAATCGATTGACTGTTTTCCTAAAATAACCAGTTCAGGCGATTCTTGTTCAACTACTTTGGCAAGCAATTTTGCTATATGTAAAGACTCTAAGTTTTCTTCTGTTTCAACATGAATCGCTTTATCTGCGCCCAAAGCCAGTGCTGTGCGTAATTGTTCTTGAGATGCTTTAGCGCCAATAGTAACAACAACTACTTCGGTTGCAGTACCCGCTTCTTTTAAACGAATCGCTTCTTCCACAGCAATTTCACAAAATGGGTTCATGGCCATTTTTACGTTAGTTAAATCAACACCGCTGTTGTCAGGTTTAACGCGAGCTTTTACGTTGTAGTCGATCACTCTTTTTATTGGTACGAGAACTTTCATAGGGACTCCATAATTATTTAAACCTATAAGCTAACGTCTACGTCAACCTATTTATTTTATGAAATCAGACTACTTCCTGTTGACGTAAACGTCAACCTAAAATAACCTTAAACTATTCACAACCTGTAACGATTAATTTGCATAACAAAGAAACAGGTTGCTTAGCTTACTTTTTGCCAAATAATGCAAAGGTGAGTCCGTCATAGATAAAGAGGTTATTATGATTGAACGCGAAACCATGGAATTTGATGTTGTTGTTGTAGGGGCAGGTCCTGCGGGGCTTTCAACAGCAATTAAACTCGCGCAGCAAGCACAAGAAAAACAACAAGAGTGCATGATATGTGTAGTTGAAAAAGGCTCAGAAGTTGGCGCACATGTATTATCAGGTGCCGTTTTTGAAACCAAAGCACTTGACGAATTACTGCCAAATTGGCAGGAACTCGGCGCTCCTGTTTCGACTAAAGTGGTAAATGATGAGATTTACTGGTTTAACAACGAACATAAAGCAACCTCAATTCCTCACTTTGCTACACCAAATACATTTCATAACAAGGGTAACTACATTGTTTCTATGGGTAATGTATGTCGCTGGTTAGCAGAGCAAGCAGAAAACCTTGGAGTAGAAATATTTCCAGGCTTTAGTGCGCATTCAGTCATTATTGAAGATGATGTTGTAAAAGGCATCATTACTGGCGATATGGGTGTAGATAAAGATGGCAATGAAAAAGACGGTTACATGCCAGGTATGGAGCTACGCGCTAAGTACACAGTATTTGCTGAGGGCTGTCGCGGTCATTTAGGTAAGCAACTTATCAATCAGTTTGCTTTAGACGATGAAAGTTCACCACAGCATTATGGTTTAGGTTTTAAAGAAATTTGGCAAGTTGATGAATCTAAACATCAATTGGGTAAAGTTGTACACGGAACCGGTTGGCCATTAAGTGGTGACACTGGCGGTGGCGCCTTTATGTATCACAGCGAAAACAACCAAGTGGTTGTGGGGTTAATTGTTGATTTAAATTACTCTAACCCACACTTAAGCCCGTTTGATGAATTTCAACGATTAAAACATCACCCTATTTTCAAAAATACACTTGAAGGTGGAGAACGTATTGCCTATGGCGCACGTGCCATTGCAAAAGGCGGTTTACATTCATTACCAAAAATGCACTTCCCAGGTGGTTTATTAGTGGGCTGTGATGCTGGCACGCTTAATTTTGCAAAAATTAAAGGCAATCATACGGCTATGAAATCAGGCATGATAGCCGCTGAGGTCATTTTTAATGCGCTACAAAACGATTTAGCTAATAATGATTTAACCCAGTACACCGCTGAGTTTAAAAAGTCATGGGCGTATAAAGAGCTGTATCAGTCTCGTAATTTTGGCCCTGCTATGCATACCTTAGGTAAATTTGCAGGCGGCGCATATAACACGCTTGATCAAAATATATTTAAGGGTGCCCTACCGTTTAACTTTAAAGATAACGTACCTGACCATGCAACTTTAAAAGACGCTAACCAAGCTGAAAAAATTAACTACCCTAAGCCTGATGGCAAACTCAGTTTTGATAAGCTTTCTTCGGTATTTTTATCTAATACTAATCATGAAGAATCGCAGCCGTGTCACTTAAAACTAAAAGATGCATCAATTCCGATTAACGTTAACTTAGTTAAATTTGACGAGCCAGCACAGCGCTACTGCCCTGCCGGCGTTTACGAAGTACAAGAAGTAGAAGGCGAGCAATCCTTTGTGATCAACGCGCAAAACTGTGTGCATTGTAAAACCTGTGACATTAAAGATCCGAGCCAAAATATTACCTGGGTAACTCCCGAAGGTGCTGGTGGCCCTAACTATCCCAATATGTAACAACCTTTCTATAGAAATTATAAACTTATCCTAAATTGCAGGGGCTTCGGCCCCTTTTTTGCGCTATGCTGTTTAGTAATATGAATGAATGAGAGTGTGTTATGGCGTCGTCGAGTGTAATTTTTCGTTTTTTAGCAGAACCAACCGATGTAAATTTTGGTGGTAAGGTGCATGGCGGTGTGGTCATGAAGTGGATTGACCAAGCGGGTTATGCCTGTGCTGCGGGCTGGAGCGGCCATTACTGTGTAACAGTATCGGTTGCGGGCGTTAAGTTTAGCCGTCCTATCTTAGTTGGCCAAATTGTTGAGGTTGAAGCAAAAATTGCACACACCGGCAAAACCAGCATGCAAATTTTTATTCAAGTTCGCTGTGGCGACCCGAAAACGCAAAACTTAGTTGAAACCAATCACTGTGTTATTAGCTTTGTTGCTATGGATGAAACGGGTTACCCTGTGGCGGTACCAGAATTTAAATCGGTTACCGACGAAGACAAAAAGCTTGAGAACTACGCAATTAAAATGAAGCAAATAGCCATCGAAACAGAAAACTTATTAGATAAAGTTTAATTTAGTTACTTTTATAGGTATGTAGAAACTACAACAACTTGTAAAAGCTACAATTTTTTAATTTTTATGGATTAACTGCACGCTGAACACCTGATTGTTTTGCGTGCCAAAAACACCATAGTAGCTTAACAAACACACATAAAGACTAAATATTAGGCTAAATAATACTTGGCACGCTCACTGCAATTAGTAAATCGACGTTTGATGAAATAATTCATCGATATTACTTTTTAAAGGAGCTATATAATGATTAAAACACTTTCTCTTTCTGCACTTGCTTTAGCAACACTGGGTTTTAATTCAGCGGCACAAGCTGATGTTACCGACATGGACTCTCCGCGTATTTACACTGGTATTGGTTATGGCCAATATTCATTTCAGTTTGAAGATAGCGAAAACGACACCGACTTTGATGACGACGCGCAAATGTTAAAAGGTTACATTGGTACTCAATTTAATGAACATTTAAGTCTTGAGCTTGCCTATCTAAATTTTGATGAAGTGAGTGATATAGACAGCAAAGCTGAAATTGATGGCGTATCGTTAGCAGCACGTTTTGCAGCGCCGATCACTGAAGATTTTTCTGTTTATGCAAAAGGTGGTTGGTTTGAATGGGATGCAGACGTTACTCAAGAGCTACCGGTTGGCAGCATCAGCGCATCTCAAGATGGCGGCGACGTGTTTTACGGTGCAGGTATTGAATATGCATTTACAACCAATATGCAAGTGCGTTTAGAGTATGAGCGTTATGAATTAGAAGATGATATTGATCCAGAAATGGATGTTGCGTCAGTATCATTCCAATACATGTTTTAATAAAAGCTCAATTATTAAAACGTTAGGTAAGGCTATTTTTAGCCTTACCTTTTTTATTTCACATTTAAACCAATCAGTCTATAACTCCTCTCCTAATTAAGCTAATGCCAGCAACATTAATAACAGGTAGAATAACGCTCTATTTTTTCTATAACCGAGCATTATGAGCGATTATCAAATTTCGGCTATTGGCCATATTCAATCTCCGTATAAACAAAAATTTGCCATTCCTAGGCAACCTAGATTAGTACCCGAGGCTAAAGCCAAACTGATTTTTGCCAAAGAATTTAATCGTGAAGAGTTTGTTCGCGGATTAGATGAATTTAGCCATATTTGGCTGTTATTTCGTTTTCATGAAACTGCAGATAAAGGCTATTCAGCAATGGTTCGCCCGCCGCGCCTTGGCGGTAATGAGCGTAAAGGCGTATTTGCTACTCGTGCTACTTTTCGTCCAAATGCTATTGGCATGAGTGCAGTAAAGTTGGAGGGAATTGAGTATACAAACGGCCAGTTGGCGTTATTGCTCGCCGGTATTGATTTACTTGATGGCACACCCATCGTAGATATAAAACCTTATTTACCCTATTCAGACTCATTACCCGATGCAAGCGCTGGATTTGCCGATACGCGCCCAGAGACTCAAATGAGTGTTGAGTTTAGCCAACAGGCTATAGAATTTATAAATAAACAAAGTCACTATCCTGAGCTACAAGCGTTTATTAGTAATGTGCTAAAACAAGATCCGCGCCCTGCCTATAAAAAGCAAAAACAAGGCGTGCAAAGCTATGGTATGAATTTGTATGAATACAATATTACCTGGCAAGTGACTGATTCTCATCATCTGGTTACTCATATTGAGCTCAGTTAAGCTAACTTTAAAGCCCTGCTATGGCTATAAAATTCGATAAAAAATCACTTAGCGCTTTAGTGTCAATGCAACCGCTGGTAAACTGAGCGCCTTAATTAAAAGAACATATCACTCTATTTCGGAAAAAACATGCGTACTAGTCAATATATACTCGCTACACTTAAAGAAACGCCATCCGATGCGGAAATTGTCTCGCATCAATTAATGCTTAGAGCCGGAATGATCCGTCGCGTCGCTTCGGGTTTATACACTTGGCTTCCCTCTGGCTTACGTGTGCTAAGAAAAGTAGAAAACATAGTACGCGAAGAAATGGATAAAGCCGGCGCAATTGAAATGCTTATGCCTGTTATTCAGCCTGCTGATTTATGGGAAGAGTCTGGCCGCTGGAGTGAGTTTGGTCCTGAGTTAATGCGCTTTACCGACCGTCATAATCGTGAATTTGCCATGGGCCCTACCCATGAAGAAGTGATCACCGATTTTGTTCGTAAAGAAATTAACAGCTACAAACAACTACCAATTACTTTGTACCAAGTACAAACTAAAGTACGTGACGAACGTCGCCCACGTTTTGGTGTTATGCGTGCCCGTGAATTTACTATGAAAGATGCCTACTCATTCCATTTAACCGATGAATGTTTAGATGCAACGTATCAAGTTATGCACAAAGCCTACTGTAATATTTTTGAACGTTTAGGCTTAGATTACCGCCCAGTAATTGCAGATACAGGCTCTATTGGCGGTAGTGTATCGCATGAGTTCCATGTACTTGCTGAATCTGGCGAAGATGCCATTGCTTTTAGTGATGCCAGCGACTACGCCGCTAATATTGAAAAAGCCGAAGCATTAGCGCCAACTGAAGCTCGCCCACAAGCAAGCAAAGAGTTAAAAGCATTCCCAACGCCTGATGCTAAAACAATTAATGAGCTTAAAAAACACTATGGCGTAAAACCCCATCGCGGTGTTAAAACATTAGTGGTTTATGGTACTCCTAATGAAGACGGCGTACGCGGGCTTGTTGCATTAGTACTGCGTGGCGATCACGAACTTAATGAACTCAAAGCTGAAAAGCACCCATTGGTTGATTCTCCACTTGAAATGGCAACCGAAGCAGATATTGTTGCTGCCATTGGCGCAAAACCAGGCTCTTTAGGCCCAGTTGGCTTGAACATGCCTATTATTGTTGATAGAACAGCGGATGTAATGGCTGATTTTGTAGCCGGTGCCAATAATGATGATGAGCACTTTAGCGGTATTAACTGGGATCGCGACGTAACAAACTACGAAGTTGCTGATATCCGTAATATTGTAGAAGGCGATCCTAGCCCGTGTGGTCAAGGCACGTTACAAATTAAGCGCGGTATTGAAGTGGGTCATATTTTCCAGCTAGGTACTAAGTACTCAGAAGCATTAAAAGCAGGTGTACTAAGCGAGTCAGGTAAAAACCAAATAATGACTATGGGCTGTTATGGAATTGGTGTATCACGTATTGTTGCTGCAGCTATTGAGCAAAATAACGATCAATACGGTATTACATGGCCTAAAGCTATAGCTCCTTTCGATTTAGCAATTGTGCCAATGAATATGCATAAATCGCATCGTATTCCTGATATTGCTAATAACCTATATCAAGGTTTAAAAGATGCAGGCCTAGATGTGCTATTTGATGACCGTAAAGAGCGCCCTGGTGTTATGTTTAACGACATGGAATTACTTGGTGTACCTTACACACTTGTCATTGGTGAGCGTAACCTTGATGAGAATAAGGTAGAACTTAAAAACCGTCGCACCGGTGAAAAACTTATGATAGATATTGATAGCGCAATTGAAACTATTAAAGCGCAATTTAAATCATAAATAGTAATCTCATTAAAAAACCGCTGTATGATTTTTTCATACAGCGGTTTTTTATTGATTGCTTATCTAGTAATTTTCAAACACAGAGCTTAAATTAAGCAAATAGCACTGTCTCATAATTAATAATTTATAAAAAAAGGTCGCTGTGCGACCTTTTAAATACTTAGCAATTTAGATGGTTATCTAAACAACACGTCTTCGCGGTTAAACCACTTAACACAAAATGCCAATAGTGCACCGGCTATCAGTGCCGTAGCCAAAAATATTAATCCCACCAGCGTGTAATCGACTGTGCCTTTAATAATTTCTTTAATCGCTAAGGCGACGTTAGTAACCGGAATAAAGGCTGTTTTAGCGGTCAGTTCCATATTAGGCATAATAGAGATAATAATTGGGAAAAATACCACCATACTTAATGGCGTCATGTAATTTTGCGCTTCTTTAAACGAACGTGCATAGATTGATATAGCCAATGCTAATGCAGAAAAAATAGCTGCAATTGGTAATAATAATACAAAAATCATCAGCAAGTCTGAAATGCCTAATGTACTAAACGCGGCTTTAATAAACTCTAGATCAGCAAATGCCAGTGCTAATGCTATCCAACACCCCATACTAATCACGGTGATAGTAGTTGATGCGATTGAAGTTGTGAGTAGAGTAATAAATTTACCCAATACTAGCTCTGTACGAGTAATGGGGGTAAGTAATAACGTTTCTAAAGTACCACGCTCTTTTTCGCCAGCGCCTAAATCAATTGCTGGGTAAGTTGCCCCCATTAGCACTAGCGGGATAAGTAAATAAGGTAAAAACCCACCTACTTTTTCACCTAAGTTTTCACGTTTGTCTGCAGTATCAACTTTAACCACATTAATTGGCTTTAAAATAGATTCTTGTGCGCTTTTATCGATACCAAAACTCAATAGTTTACTTTCTTGAAGTGTATCGCTGTACTCTTTAGCAAGTTCTTTTACACGCTCAAATAAGAAGTTAATTGATTTTGAATCATTAAATACAACTTGCCATTCACTTTGCTTTTTATCATCTAATGTTTTTACTGCATCGCTTGGTAAGTATATTCCCATGTCGATATCGCCAGCAGTTACCCCTGCTTTTAGCTCCTCAACACTATTAAAAGTTTTATCGCCTTTATATAACTCAAAGCTTTTATGATAAAACACTTTATCAGTAAATTCTGGGGCAAAGTCGCCATTGATAATCGCATAAGTATTCACTTTTTGCTCTGCATCAAGCGCGGCTTGCGAAGAAATAAACGCAACCACAGCAAATAACAACGGAAAAACCACAATCGGAAATACTACCACGAACAACAAGGTTTTTTTATCGCGTAGCAGCTCGGTTAATTCCTTTTTAAAAACTTCAAACATCTTGCTTCTCCGTTAATATGTTCATAAACGCTTGGTTTAATTCTTCGCTGTTACCCGCTTGTTTAAATTCAGCGAGGGTGCCATCAAAACAACTTACACCTTCATTAATAACCGCTACACGGTCACATAAAAGCGCAACTTCATCTAAATGGTGCGTTGAGAAAATAACCGGAGTGCCTTGTGCTTTTAAGCCTTTAATAAAGTTAATCACTGTTTGCGTGGTCATAATATCAAGCCCGGTAGTTGGCTCATCAAGAATAACAACGTCTGGATGATGCACCACAGCACGCGCAATGTTGGCTTTTTGCTTCATACCGGTTGATAAGTTTTCAGCACGTTTATCAATAAATTTATGCATATCGAGTAAGGTAAATAACTCTTCACAGCGTGCCTTGATTGCCTGCTTGCTCATGCCATGTAGCTTTGCAAAATATTCGATATTTTCTTTTACCGTTAAACGGCCATATAAACCAGTAGAGCCAGACAAAAACCCGATAGATTTACGCCCAATGAGTGGCTTTTTAATTATGTCATTTCCAGCAATAGTAATACTGCCATCATCCGGTTTTAATGCGGTTGAAATCATTCTTAAGGTGGTGGTTTTACCCGCGCCATTAGGCCCTAACAGCCCCAATACTTCGCCTTTTGCACAGCTAAAGCTGACATTTTTTACTGAATGAAAAAAGTCTTTATCTTCGCGTGGGTCTACTTCATCTGTTTTATTTTTTTTATGATCTTTAGTGAGCTTAAACTTCTTCTTAAGCGCGGTGACTTCTATCATTTTCGTGTCCTTCGTTTCGGTCTAAAATAGTCCGTGTTGTCGTAAAATGATGAATTGTTATTCTCCTCACACCAACCAGGAACACCTAATAATGGTAAGGGTGAAAGCTGTTTATTATCGGCTAAACAATCATCATTTTTAATCATCTCATAAAGTTGCTTATCTAGGTACTGATATTGCGTTACTAAATCTTTACAAAATATTTCATCGGGTACATTCACAAATAATGCTTTGCCTGTGAGCCCAATATAAGGTTTGGTCAACATTTCGTAATTAGCGTGGCCAAACATGAATGGCGCTATAGTTTTACCCCACTGCTCTCTATGCGTTATAAATGCTGTTTTCCATTGGTGGTCTCTTAAGCATGCTTTCCAATTAGAGTCACTAATAGCTAAAACTACGCCACACTCGTCAAACAGGGTTAATGCGTTACGATGTTTACTGCGTTGTTTTAAACCATGCACAGCTATTTCATCTACATGACGCTGATTGATTAGGGCTTTTGTTTTTGGGAATAAACACCAAATAAAACCACCAAACAGATCATGCCAATTTTGCTGGCGAGTAGGTACTTCCCCAGTTTCAAAAATAACTTGTTCATAATAGCGCTCAGCAAAGTCAACCTTTGCATCATCGATAAAACGAACGGGGAGATTATTTGCGTTTATGGCATTTAAGTACGGGGCAAAATACGCAGGTTCTGGCCAGTCTGTTTGTTGATGAATTTTAAACAGCTGACGTAAGTGAGCAAATGCCCCTGTGTTTAGGCTCGTTACTTGGAATTGTTCTGGGGGAGTAAAACGCTTCATTGTTACCTTTACTGTACATTTTTATCCGGGACAGTTTACCGCAAAAACTGGTTCTAATTAACAGAAGTTCATATACTAGGGCCACTTAGAACAAAAAAAGAGCCAATATGAAACGTTATTTTTCTTTGACCTTAATCACAACAGCGATTCTAGCGGGTTGTGCAACAACAAGTATCACTTCTGACGATGTCGCGAAAGGCTATAACAGCATTCAAGCCGATGAAATTGCTAAGCATGTAAAAGTGTTAGCCTCTGATGAGTTTGGTGGTCGTGCTCCTTCATCTGAAGGTGAAAAGCTTACGCTTGACTACTTAACAAAAGAATTTACTGCATTGGGCTTTGAACCGGGTAACGGTGATAGTTTTTTCCAAGAAGTCCCGCTTGTATCATTAGAAGCAGACTCTGACATGGTGCTTAATATTGGTGGTAAAGACTACCAATACAAAAAAGACATGGTAATGGGTAGTAGCCGTATAAGTGCGCAAGAAGGGATTGAAAATTCAGAGCTGGTATTTGTCGGCTACGGTGTTAACGCACCTGAATATAACTGGAATGATTACGAAGGCCTAGATGTTAAGGGTAAAACCGTCGTGATGCTGGTAAATGATCCTGGCTTTGCAACTAAAGATCCAAACTTATTTACCGGTGATGCCATGACCTATTACGGGCGCTGGACTTATAAATACGAAGAAGCAAGCCGTCAAGGTGCAGCGGGCGCTATTATCATTCATGAAACGGCTCCTGCTTCTTACCCTTGGTCAGTGGTTGAGAACTCGTGGAGTGGCGAGCAGTTTGGTTTTGTAAAAGATAATAACAACATGGATCGTGTTGCTGTTGAAGGTTGGGTTACTGTTGATCTAGCAAAAGAGCTATTTACTAAAGCAGGCCTTGATTTTGATACTGCTAAAGCAGAAGCAGCTAAAGGCGCTTACCATGTAGATATGGGCGATTTAGCTGCCACTGTGAATGTAAAAAATACCATCAAAAAATCGGTATCTTATAACTTTATTGCCACTCTTCCTGGTAGTAAAACGCCAGATGAGCATATTATTTACTCTGCGCATTGGGATCATTTAGGAACGGATAAAAATCGTAAAGGCGATCAAATTTATAATGGTGCCCACGATAATGCGACAGGTACAGCCGGTATGATCGAAGTGGCTGAAGCATTTACCAAACTAGGTAAACGCCCTGACCGCTCAATGACCTTTTTAGCGGTAACCGCTGAAGAACAAGGTTTGCTTGGCTCAAAATACTACGCCGCTAACCCGGTTATTCCGGCAAATAAAACCGTTGCTAATATTAATATGGATAGCTTAAACCTATTAGGAAAAGTAAAAGATATTAGTGTGGTGGGTATTGGGAAATCGCAAATGGATGAACTATTAGCAACTGCTGCAAAAGAGCAAGGCAGAACAGTATCGGGCGACCCTAAACCATCTTCAGGTGGTTACTACCGCTCTGATCACTTTGCCTTTGCCAATATGGGTGTACCTGCTATGTATGCCGGTGGTGGTTCAGAAGCATTTGACGAAGAAACGGCTAATTATCGCAAGCGTATGAGTTTAGTATTGCGCGGTTGTTACCACCAGCCTTGTGATAGATATCGTGATGAGTG
The DNA here is from genome assembly GCF_005887175.1 of Pseudoalteromonas sp. S1612. Classification (GTDB taxonomy): domain Bacteria; phylum Pseudomonadota; class Gammaproteobacteria; order Enterobacterales; family Alteromonadaceae; genus Pseudoalteromonas; species Pseudoalteromonas undina. Next base: position 80,786 of record NZ_PNDH01000019.1, read on the forward strand.
GGATTTATCAGGTGCGGTTCAAGATTTACAACTATTTTATAAAGTAGGTTTTGATATTTCACAGCAAACTCAATGGCCTACTTGGAATGAAAACTCAGAGTTTCAACGTAAATAAACGTTTTCAAGCAACCACCTAAATGATATTGATTATCATTTAATAAAATAGTACAGTGCGATCTAGTTTATTAATTAGGTCGTACTGTATGTTTTTAACAGAACATTTGGGAGTTATTTCGCCAGCTGCAAAACGTATTTTTCATCAAAATAAACGCCTAATTTTATCCCTGTTAATTTTAGTTTGTTTAGCCCTGCCCAGCTTACGCACTATAACAATCACTGCACTTAGTGATGCTTTTTTTCAAGTCAGTGTGTTTGTTGCTGCGACCCTATTTATTTACTACTACGCGATTGATCATTTACCCCAACTAGAGCTTCGTTATCTAAATGCTAAGTCTCCTGTATTAGAGGTCAGCTTTGCTGCTTTTTTAGGTATGCTGCCAGGGTGTGGTGGTGCAATTATTGTGGTTACCCAATTTACCAAGGGACAAGCAAGCTTTGGGGCTATTGTTGCGGTATTAACGGCTACAATGGGTGATGCCGCATTTTTATTATTAGCTACCCGCCCTACTGATGGGTTAACGATAATGGCAATAGGCTTAGTCGTTGGAACGCTAACAGGCTTACTGGTTAATAAACTACATAAAACGGGTTATTTATGCCCTACCAATCAAAAGCAAACACAGCCAGTGACTGTATTGCCAACCAAAATAATAAAGTTGAGCAAGCCTATTTGGTTAATGGCTATTATTCCTGGGTTACTTATTGCTTTTGTACTGGCGTTTAATATTGATTTAAGCCAATTTGGTAAGCACACAGTGACCGCAGTCAGTTTTTTTGGCGCATTAATGGCATTGTTTGTTGTGTTTATGTGGGCGCTATCATCAAAAGGTGAAAGCTATAAGGAAGTAACCTCAGAAGACGATGTATGCAGCCCGCCTTCAAAAATAACAAAAGTACTGCAAGATACTCATTTTGTAACTGCGTGGGTGGTTGCCTCCTTTGTGTTATTTGAACTATTGGTTACCGTGTTTGGCCTTGATTTAAAAACATGGTTTGTAAATTATGCCTATTTAGCGCCGTTAATTGCGGTATTAATTGGCTTCTTACCCGGTTGTGGACCGCAAATCATTGTCACCACTTTATACATTCAAGGTGTGATACCGTTTAGTGCTTTAGCAGCGAACGCCATCTCCAACGATGGCGATGCGCTTTTCCCTGCCATTGCTATGGCACCCAGAGCGGCCATTATTGCTACAATTTATACCGCCATACCGGCATTGATGGTTGGTTATGGACTGTATTACTTTGTAACTTAATTTTTTACATAAAAAAGCTCAGCAATGGCTGAGCTTAAAATGTTTACAAGTTACCTAATTAAGCAGTGTGTAGTTCAACTTCTTTAGGGTTAGCACCGTGATCGTTTTCACCTTCTTGCGAGTCTTGCGCTAGGAAGATAATCAAAATGATCCAGCCAATCACTGGCACTAGCCACAGTAATTGCCACCAACCTGAACGATTAGTATCGTGAAGACGGCGAGCACCCGCACTTAGTTGAGGAATCAATAAAGCCAAGCTATATATTGTGCTTACAAACATTGTGTTTGTAATACCATCTATAACACTTGTTAAAAGCGAAAAAATCAAATTAATTAACATAAACATCCAAAATGCTTTGCGGCGATTACGTCCTGAAAAATCTGCGTAGCTACGCAGTGCATTCATATAATGTTCCATAAAATTTCCTTAATGTTATTTTTTATATTCCCTAAAGGGCGTACAGTGTTACCTATTTGGTTACATTTGTATCTTAATTAATAATATAAATTTATTAAAGAAAAAAACCAGCTTTATGCTGGTTTTTTAAATAGTTTTTTAATAAATCATCAAAAAGAATTAGCGCATTGCCATCATCATTTTAGCTGGCTGCTCTAAGTATTCTTTCCATAAATTATTAAAGCGCGCTATCGTGCCGCCATCAATTACACGGTGATCACCTGACCAACTTACTTGCATAATCGCACGCGATTCCACTTGCCCTTGCTCGTTAAAGCGCGGAAGGTGCTGTAATTTACCTAGCGCAACAATCGCGACTTCAGGTTTATTAATGATTGGCGTTGCAATAGTGCCGCCAATTGCACCAATGTTAGAAATGCTAATAGTGCCACCTTTTAAATCATCAGGTGCAACTCGCCCTTCGCGAGCAGAATCAGTAAGCTGAGTTAAACTGTTAGCAACCTCTACAATACTTTTTGTTTGGCAAGCCTTAATGTTAGGCACTAATAAACCTACTTTAGAATCTACTGCAACCCCAATGTTATGATCGTCATAGTAAGTAATTTCGCTACAATCATCATTTACTTTTGAGTTAAGTACTGGGAATTGACTCATTGCCAACGATAACGCCTTAATAAAGAACGGCATCATAGTTAACTTAACACCCTGTGCTTTATATTGCTCTTTCAGATCAGCTCTAAGTGCAATTAAATCAGTTAAGTCAATTTCATCACTGTAGGTAAAGTGTGGAATAGTAGAAACCGACGCTACCATTTGTTTTGCCATGGCCGCTTTAATACCTTTAATCGCTTCTGTTCGCGTTCCACCTGTGCTCGCTGTATGTTCAGTACTGCTGGTTTTTTTACTCTCAGAAGCTTGTGGCTTGTTAAGCTCAGAAGTATCCATACCAGATGGCACTTCATTTTTTATAAATGCTTCAATATCTTGTTTATAAATACGACCATTTTTACCACTGCCTGGTACGCAAGTTAAATCTACATCAAGCTCTCGCGCTTTACGTCTAACCGCAGGTGAGGCAACTGCTTTTTCGTTAACAATCGCAGTTTGTGGTTGTGTTTGTTTAGCCGGTGAATCGGTAGTTGCATTGCTTTGTGCTTTTACGACCGCTTGATTAACATCAACATCTTCTTTTGCAGCTTGACCTGCTATGGTCATTTGAAACAACGGGCTATGTACTTTGGCAATTTCACCTTTTTGATAATATAGCTTTTGTACAGTACCGGTATATTTAGCCGGTATCTGTACCAACGCTTTATCAGTCATTACATCACAAACAGCTTGGTCTTCTTCAATCTCATCGCCTTCTGCTACTAACCACTCTACAATTTCACACTCAACAATACCTTCACCAATATCGGGTAAGATAAAATCTTCTAAGTGTTCACGAGTAGATGTTGGTGCAGATGATGTTTCAGTCTTTTCGCTGGGTGCTTCCCCGGCAACATCCATTGCAAATAACGGCGCATGCACTTTAGCAATATCGCCTTTTTTGCAATGTAGCTTAGTGATCACCCCATCGTGTACCGCAGGAATTTGCACTAAGGCCTTATCTGTCATCACATCACAAATAGGCTGATCTTCTTTTACTGTATCACCTTCTTGTACCAGCCATTCGACTACTTCGCATTCAACAATGCCTTCACCAATGTCGGGTAATATAAAATCTTTAGCCATGGAAACCCCTAAAAGTTCACTGATTGTTTAATTGCGGCCATTACTTTCAATGCATCTGGAACATATTCTTTTTCAAGCGCCAGCGGGTATGGTGTATCTAAACCACATACACGTAAAATAGGTGACTCTAAATGCAAGAAACACTCTTGAGCGATGGTTGCCGCAATTTCGGCGCCAAAACCATTGGTAATAGGCGCTTCATGACTAACAATAAGCCGGCCTGTTTTTGTCACTGACTTAGCAATCGTTTCAACATCCCATGGTAGAATACTGCGAAGGTCAATTACCTCACAGCTTATACCTTGTTCGCTGGCTTGTTTAGCAGCTGCTTCTACAATTTCCATTTGTGCCCCCCACGCCAATAAAGTAACGTCAGTGCCCTCTTGAACCACTTCGGCTTTGCCTAGTTCAATGCTGTAATCTTCTTCTGGCACTTCACCCGTAGATGCGCGATATAAGCGTTTTGGCTCAAAAAATAGCACTGGGTTATCGTCTTTAATACATGCGCGTAGTAAGCCTTTAGCTTGATAAGGATTACGCGGCACGACAATTTTTAACCCTGGCGTATGAGCAAAATATGCTTCTGGTGATTGCGAGTGATACAAACCACCAGCAATACCGCCACCGTAAGGTGTTCGTATTGTTAGATTACCTACGTTAAATTCATTACCGCTACGGTAGCGAAACTTAGCAGATTCATTCACAATTTGATCAAACGCAGGAAAGATGTAATCAGCAAATTGAATCTCAGCAAGCGCTGGTGCACCAAATGCGGCCAATCCGTTAGCAAAACCTAAAATGCCTTGCTCTGTAAGCGGCGTGTTGAATACTCGGTGCTTACCGTATTTTTCTTGTAAGCCTGATGTTGCTCTAAAAACACCGCCAAAATAACCCACGTCTTCACCAAAAATACACGCTTGAGGGTGCTCATTCATAGTGATATCTAAAGCAGAATTAATTGCATGTAGCATGTTCATTTTAGCCATTACTTAATTCTCCCTGCTGTTGTTGGGTAGGCATCAGGATGGGCTTTTATATGTGTTTTAAGCTCATCATATTGGCGTTGTAAAGATGGAATTGGTGTATCGTACACATCAGAAATCAGCTCTTCTAAGGCTGGTTTATCAATTACTTCAGCGCGTTTAAGTGCCGCCAAAATATCATCACGAATTGTTTCTTTCGCTTTTATATCTTCTGCGTCATCTAACCAGTTTTGTTTTACTAGCCATTTTCTAAAGCGCTCTATTGGGCACGCTTTATAGTTTGCTTCTTCATCTTTTGAACGGTAGCCACTAGGATCATCTGACGTTGAGTGCGCGCCTAAACGATAAGCTATCGATTCAATAAGTACAGGTTCACCTTGGGTTGCTGCAATTTCTCGGGCTTTTTTAGTTGCTGCATAAACAGCGAGTGCATCGCTGCCATCAACACGTATGGTTTTAATACCATACCCTACGCCACGCGATGCAATACCATCACCTTTAAATTGTTCATCAGCTGGGGTAGAAATAGCATAACCATTGTTACGTGCAAAAAAGATAACCGGTGCCTTGTGCACTGCAGCCATGTTAAGACCTGCGTGAAAATCACCTTCTGAAGCGGCACCTTCACCAAAATAACAAATGGTGACGTTATCAATAGTGCTTGCTAGTTCACCTGTTTTAGCATCGATATGTTTTACTTTTTGACCGTATGCATAACCGGTGGCCTGTGGGATTTGAGTTCCTAATGGCGATGAAATTGTCATGTAGTTAAGTGCTTTAGAACCATAATGGATCGGCATTTGACGGCCTTTACCAAGATCTAGTTCATTAGAAAACATCTGATTCATAAATTGGTCAAGCGTAAAACCACGGTAGTGCAACGCCGCTTGCTCACGGTATTGCGCCATAATCATATCATCTTGATCAAGGGCTGCCGCAGAGGCTGTTACCGCCGCTTCTTCACCTAAACACTGCATGTAAAAGCTAACACGGCCTTGGCGTTGAGCACCCTGCATGCGTTCATCCAATAAACGAATAAAACGCATGGTTTCGTATAATTTAATAGCGGTTTGTTTAGAAATGTCAGGTGCAGGAGCACTAGGATGAATGTCGCCGTCCTCAGTTAAAATACTAAGGGTTGGAATATTAAGCGCGTGACCGTCGATAAACTCAAGCTCATGGTTAATATTCAGCGATACGTTATTGGGATTACTCATAACCTACCTTCTCTTGTTGTCGGTATCACAGTGCCCCTTTAAATTATTATTATGGGTGATTGTTGCTGAATAAACTTTGCAACATCTGCACTGTATTTAATTAAAGCTGCCAACACTTTACGTTAACGTAAAGTGTTATTCAACAAAACTGTGACCAAACAAAAGTAAATATTGAGCAAAAAACTGGCAAGTTAACTATACATATAATTAACCACTTATTAATCAGTTGGTTAAACTTTCATAACAAGTGGTCTGATGTGTTGAATTAGCTAAAACGACTATCCACCTGCATAGGCACAACCGTTAATAGTGCACGTTGTCCAATAGCAACTTGTGCGTTAGGAAAAATAATCGCTTCCCCTTCTACGTCCGCATAAATTGCATTATCACCATCAGTTGCTAAAAGCTCACCCTTTGCAAAGCCTGTAAAGTTCTCGGCATCATCAGAAAACGGGAAGCTAAAGTTTTGCTCTGTGCGGTTAATTGTGCGATGAACAGAAAACAACTCAAAGTCACTTGCATTAAATTTAGAGTATTCCACTTCTTTTTGACTAATTAATGCAGTTAATGTTTGCTTGGTTTTTGCAAAGCGCGACATGTCGTTTTCACCAAAGGGTTTTACTTGCCCAAGCTCAACGGTAAACGAATCAGCCCCATGCACAAACGATGAATAGTAGCTAAACGTGGTAGCGGGTGATTTCATCATTAATACCGTATTAACTCCGCAACTCAATAAAAACTGCAGTTGCGACTTTTTCCACGGCTTGCCATGTAAAAATGGGTAAACAGCAAACTTCTCATTTTTTGAGCCACGAATAGCGGTATGTAAATCATAATGACAGCGATATGTGCCCTGCTCTGAGCGTGCATAAAAATCGCTAACGTACTGTTCAAGTTTTGCAGCACGAACACGTTCGTCGTTCATCGCGATACCATCAATAGTGTGGTGCCCATTAAATAAGCGATTTAAGTTCTCTTCTACAAAGCGTTTACCAATATTAATTGACTGAGGGTTACCAAAAATAAATAAAACCCGTTGTTGTAATTCAAGTTTTCCACTAATAATGTGTTTAATCAGTTCATCGCAAATTTCTATTGGGGCTGTCTCATTGCCATGAATTGCACTTGAAAGCACCACATTCTTGGACGTTATACAATCAGGCTCAAATTCAATTACACCGGTATCATGCACGGTTACTTGCGTATTATTATTAAGAGTAAATTGGCCTGCATCCAAATGCCATTCATGGTTTCGAGAAAGCGTTAAAAAATCACCATCATGTTTTAATTGATTAATATATTCTGAAGTGGCTGACATCACTATAAAGCCCTTTTTGTTTTATAAATTGTAGATACAAAAACGGCTGAATAAATCAGCCGTTTTTAATTTTAATTGCAGATTAGCTAATTACTGAATCAACCAGTTTTTTAGCTTCTTTTTCTAATAAGGCTAAATGCTCTTCGCCTTTAAATGATTCTAGATATATTTTATATATATCTTCAGTACCTGACGGACGCGCTGCAAACCAGCCACTTTCAGTTACTACTTTTAATCCACCAATTGCTGCATTATTACCTGGCGCATGAGTAAGCTTTTGCATAATTGGCTCACCGGCTAAGGTATCGGCTTTAACATCGTCAGCACTGAGCGCTTTTAAACGTGATTTTTGCTCAGGCGTCGCTGGCGCATCTAAACGTTTATAAATTGGTGCACCAAATTCTTGCTCTAGTTCTTTATATAACGTAGACGGTGTTTTACCTGTAACTGCAAGAATTTCAGCAGCAAGTAGCCCCATGATAAAGCCATCTTTGTCTGTACACCATACGGTGCCATCAAAACGTAAGAAGGCTGCCCCAGCGCTTTCTTCACCACCAAAAGCCAACTTGCCTTTATTTAACCCCTCAACAAACCATTTAAAACCAACAGGTACTTCTTTTACTTTACGCTTATTACGCTCAGTGACTTTATCAATCATTGAGCTAGAAACGAGGGTTTTACCAATTTCGACGCTGGCATCCCAGTCACGATGCGTTAGTAAGTAATCAATGGCTACTGCTAAAAAGTGATTTGGATTCATTAATCCATCAGGTGTTACTATGCCATGACGGTCATAATCAGGGTCATTGCCTATCGATAGATCAAAATCATCTTTAAGGGCAATTAAATTCGCCATTGAATAAGGTGATGAGCAATCCATACGAATTTTGCCATCTTTATCAAGTGGCATAAATGCAAAACGCGGATCAACACTGTCATTTACAACGGTTAAATCTAGATTGTATTTTTTCGCAATCACTGGCCAAAAGTTGATGCCTGAACCACCTAATGGATCAATACCTACTTTAATACCAGCATCACTAATCGCTTTTAAGTTAACAATGTTTTCAAGATCATTAATGTACGGTGTCATTAAATCTTCATAGCGGATAAAACCAGAACGCGACGCTTTAGCAAATGGAAACAGTTCTACTTCAACTAAGTCTTCCATTAAAAGCTGATTGGCTCTATCTTCAATCCATTTTGTTACATCTGTATCTGCAGGACCGCCGTTAGGTGGGTTGTATTTAAAACCTCCATCTTCTGGTGGATTATGAGACGGAGTAACAACAATGCCATCGGCTAATTCATTCGGGTGGTTTTTATTGTAGCTAACAATAGCGTGACTAATTACCGGTGTTGGTGTGAAGTCGCCATTTTCTTGGGTGATCACTTGCACTTCGTTAGCAACCAGCACTTCTATCGCTGAGTTAAAGGCCGCTTCGCTTAATGCGTGGGTGTCTTTACCCAAAAATAATGGGCCAAATATATCGTTTTGCTTTCTGTAATCACAAATAGCTTGGGTGATTGATAATATGTGGGATTCATTAAATTTCACATCATACGCACAACCACGATGCCCTGAGGTGCCAAAGGCAACACAATGCTCAGGGTTTTGCTCTAGATCAGGCTCATTTAAATAATACGCAGACACTAACTTTGGTACATTCACTAAAACCGATTGTGGTGCAGTTTTCCCTGCGCCGGAATGAATTGCCATGGTATTTCCTTAAAGATAATCACGAATTTTTTCAGCTTGCTCATTGCTATAGCCTAAGCTAAGTGCAACTTCATGCAGCATCATTTTTTTACGTGTAGTATTCGAATTGGTCATCACCCAATATTCACTGTCGGTGATGTTTTTAGGGTTCATACTACTGCCGCTATTGACTAAGTCTTCTTTACTGGTCGCAAAATAAACACGATCGCGGCCTTTGATATCAAGCACTGCTGAAAAGTCAGTTTTGTGCGTTCGGTAAAATGCACTTAATATAAATAAGAAACGACCAACAACACCTTTTTGCATTGCCAGTTCTTCTTTATTTAAAATATTAAATACGTTTGCATTCTTTTTATTTACTGGCGCTTTCGCCACAGAGGCTGGCTGTTCAACTACAGCTACTTGTTGTTCTTCAGATGAATTAGACACACTAACGGTTTCATTTTTATGATCAGTGTCTGATTTTGTGGTGTGAATTTTTTCGCCGCTGAGATTTAATAAACGACGTAAAATAGTCGATGCACTTTCACCAATACTCTGGGTATTGCTAGCAATGTACTGATATAACTCGTCGTCTATGTCGATTTGTTTCATGTTCTTCCTGTCATTACGGGTCACATTTTTCTTTCGATATGATTATACCCAATCCAGTTAGAAATGCGAGTTACAACCCACGCTACCCTAAACATATAATTAATAATGACCAAATAATCAGAGAGCTAGGTATTTTGCATCCAGCGTTTAAATAATATCTGTATTTTTTGCTTTTTTAGTTAATGCTCGGCAAACTATGCGCAAAATTATGGGAGACGTTTATGCAATTAAATTACAAACAAATTGGTCAAGGTCCTGATGTTGTTTTGATCCATGGACTGTTTGGCTCTTTAGAAAACCTTAATGTGATTGCAAAACCATTAAGTGAACACTTTTGCGTAACCAATGTCGATTTACGTAACCACGGCCTTTCCCCACACAGTGATGAAATGGATTACCTAGCCATGGCCAATGACATTGTGGAATTAATGGCGAAATTGAAAATACAAAAAGCCCACCTTGTAGGGCATTCCATGGGCGGTAAAGTGGCAATGCAAGTTGCATTAACCCATAGCGAATTGGTCAATAAATTAGTGGTACTTGATATCGCCCCAGTTAGCTACCCGGCTCGTCATACCCAAATCATTGAGGCATTAAATGCAGTAAAAAATGCCGATATTAGTGATAGAAAGCAAGCTGATTTAGTAATGCAACCGTATATAGAAGAGTTAGGAGTACGTCAGTTTTTATTGAAGAGTTTATATAAAAATGATGCAGGGAAATTTGTATGGCGATTCAATTTATCAGTGCTTGATAATAAATATTCAACAATTACCGACAACATTAATGCAAATAATTCTTGTTTATGCGAAACTCTGTTTATTAAAGGTAATGACTCTGACTACATATTAGCTGAGCACCGTGAAGCAATTAATTCGCTGTTTAAAAATGTAAGTGCAAAAATCATCCATGGTGCGGGTCATTGGTTGCATGCCCAAAAACCACAGGCTGTAAACAAAGCAATCAATGATTTTTTAACTGCAGTTTAATGTTATTTTTGTGGCGTGTTTTTGATTTATCACACTAAATAATTAAAGATTTATGTGCTATAGTACGCGCCGTTTAATTTAAAGGTTATACGTCGATGGTCAGTCAGTTTATTAACGAATTTGATACCTTAGGGTTGTATTTTGGCTTAGCAGGTATTTTTATTTTTATCGGCTTGGCAATTAAAGACGTACTGAAAAGCGGCAATGTGCCTAAATTTGGTCGTTATATTGTGTGGCTGGTACTTTTTTTAGGTTGTTCTGGCTTTATTGCCAAAGGACTTATTCAGGTATTTTGGCAAGGTGCGGGTGTAGGTTAAGCATGGCCAAGTCAGAAACAGATAGAACAACGCTTGATTTATTTGAATACGAGAAACGTCCAGGTAGACCAAAAACCAATCCCCTTCCACGGGATATGCAGTTAAAGGTCAATAAACGTAATCAAATAAAAAGAGATAAAGCACGTGGCTTAAAGCGTGTTGAATTTAAAGTTTCGTCACAGCTGTATCAGGCTTTGAGTGATATGGCAGATGCACAAAATATTAGCCGTAGTGCGTTGATCGAAACAATTTTACAAGAAAGATTGGCTATTGATAGATAAAAGGTTTAAATCCATGGCAAGTGTAGGCATTTTTTTCGGAAGTGACACAGGTAACACAGAACACGTAGCAAAAATGATCCAAAAAGAATTGGGTAAAAAGCTCGTTGCTGTGCATGACATTGCAAAAAGCTCTAAAGAAGAGATTGCTGAATTTGATCTGATCTTATTCGGTATTCCAACTTGGTACTATGGCGAAGCGCAGTGTGATTGGGATGACTTTTTTCCTGAGCTTGAAGAAGTAAGCTTTGAAGGTAAGCTAGTAGCTATTTTTGGCTGTGGTGACCAAGAAGACTATGCAGAATACTTCTTAGACGCTATGGGTATGATCAACGATATCGTAACAGAGCGTGGTGCTATTGTTGTTGGACATTGGCCAACAGACAGCTATGATTTTGAAGCATCAAAAGGTATGGCGGATGACAAGCATTTCGTTGGCTTAGGTATTGATGAAGACCGTCAGCCGGAACTAACAGAGCAACGCGTTAAACAATGGTGTGCTCAAGTATATGATGAAATGTGCTTAAGTGAGTTAGCAGATTAATCCCCCCTTTTTATGCTAACTGTTTAAAATATTATCAAACAGTTAGCATTTTCCGCGTTAATATTGATATAGATCAATTGTTCTTTGCACTTCCTGCAAAGGCACGTTATCCTAACTGTTATTGTGACGAGTACATCTTGCAAGATGTCTAGTATAACTAAATAAAATTGAGACAGATTTAATGACTGATCATAACTTGGAACTTAAAAAAGCCGGGCTAAAGGTAACTTTACCGCGTATTAAAATTTTAGAGATTCTTCAATCTCCAGATAACCAACACATAAGCGCTGAAGATGTTTACAAGGTTTTATTAGATCTAGGCGAAGAAATTGGTCTTGCGACTGTTTACCGTGTTTTAAATCAATTTGATGATGCGGGTATTGTTAGCCGTCATCATTTTGAAGGTGGCAAGTCTGTATTTGAACTTTCTGGCAGTACTCACCATGACCACTTAGTGTGTTTAAAGTGTGGCAAGGTTGTTGAGTTTGAAGATGACTTAATTGAACGTCGTCAACTCGAGATTGCTGAAGAAAACGGTATTAAGCTAACTAACCACTCTCTTTACCTATACGGTGAGTGTGAAGATAAAGACGCATGTAAGGCGTTTGCACAAAACAACAGTTAATTTTATTAATTGCATAAAAAAACCTGCTAAAAGCAGGTTTTTTTGTGTCTAAAATAGAACAGAATTACTTCTGATCTATTTTAGCCCATGAGTCGCGCAGACCCACAGTTTGGTTAAATACCACATTCTCAGATTTACTATCACGAGAGAAGTAACCAGTACGCTCAAACTGGAAACCTTGCGCAGGCTGTGAATTTGCCAGTGAAGGTTCTAGTTTTGCATTATTAATAACAACTAACGACTCTGGGTTTAATGTGCTTTCAAAATCTTCTGCTGCTGCAGGATTAGGAACACTGAATAAACGGTCATATAAACGTACTTCCGCCGTCACTGACTCAGGTGCTGACACCCAATGAATAACCCCTTTTACCTTACGCCCATCGCTTGGGTTTTTACCTAATGTTTCAGGATCGTAAGTACAGTAAATAGTGGTAATTTCACCGTTATCGTCTTTTTCAACACGCTCTGCTTTAATTACATAAGCGCCACGTAAGCGTACTTCTTTATCAAGTACTAAACGTTTGAACTTATTGTTTGCTTCTTCGCGGAAATCTTCACGTTCAATAAAAATTTCACGGGTAAAAGGCACATCACGACGACCCATTTCTTCTTTATTTGGGTGATTAGCAACTGACAATGTTTCAACAGTGTCGGCTTCATAATTCTCAATCACGATTTTAACCGGATCAAGTACAGCCATCGCACGCGGTGCATTTTCGTTTAAATCATCACGGATACACGCTTCAAGCATACCCATTTCAACCATATTTTCTTGTTTAGTAATACCAATACGTAAGCAAAATTCACGAATTGAAGCCGGTGTATAACCACGACGACGAAGACCCGCAATTGTTGGCATACGCGGGTCATCCCACCCTTCTACCTTATTATTTACCACTAAGTCATTAAGCTTACGCTTTGACATAATTGTGTATTCAAGGTTTAACCGTGAAAATTCAATTTGCTGTGGGTGGCACTCAAGGCTGATATTATCAAGTACCCAGTCGTAAAGACGGCGGTTATCTTGGAATTCTAAGGTACATAATGAATGTGTTATACCTTCTAGTGCATCAGAAATACAATGCGTGAAGTCGTACATTGGGTAAATGCACCATTTATCCGCAGTTTGGTGATGATGAGCAAAGCGAACACGGTAAATAATTGGATCGCGTAGCACCATAAATGAGCTTGCCATATCAATTTTTGCGCGCAGTACACATTCGCCCTCTTTGAATTCACCATTGCGCATCTTTTCAAATAATGCGAGGTTTTCTTCAACCGAGGTATCGCGATAAGGGCTATTCTTACCTGGCTCTTTTAATGTGCCACGGTATTCACGCGCTTGATCGGCAGTTAAAAAACACACATACGCTAAACCTTTTTCAATTAACTCAACTGCATAGCCGTAAAGCACATCAAAATAGTTTGACGAATATTTAATCTCACCATCCCAATTAAACCCTAACCACTGTACGTCTTCTTTAATTGAATTAACGTAGTTAATATCTTCTTTTTCTGGGTTTGTATCGTCAAAACGAAGGTTACATAAACCGTTATAGTCTTTGGCGATACCAAAATTTAGGCAAATTGATTTTGCATGGCCAATATGTAAAAAGCCATTTGGTTCTGGTGGAAAACGGGTATGCGTTGTGGCATGTTTTCCACTTGCTAAATCTTCATCAATTCGGGTTCTAATAAAGTTACTTGGGCGATTCTCGATTTCCGCCATAGGAGTATAAACCTCTGTATATTGCGTGATAACAAAACTAATGCATTATTACAAAAACCAAGCGTAACATACAGTAATAGATACGGGTTTATGCTGGTAATTAACAAAGTTTGTTTAATAAGGGATAGTTTATGAACAAAATTTGTTTTAGCGCAATATTTAAGTCATCAAAGCATTCTATAGTATAAAAATAAACCCAACTTACAGGAACGAAAGATGGCTTCATTAAATCAACACCGTGTTTATATCCCAAGCAATGCTAGAGCAAACCATTATTTATTAGCTGAAATCACGCCAAACGATGAGTTTTATAAGAGCTTTAGTAATATTAATGCGTGTTATCAGCGTATTGCTCGCCAACTATTTGCCGCTTGTGATGAATATGAACTTCACAATGTGCATTTACTCGCCAATGATAAACTGCCGGTCGTGCGATTTCATGATGAGTCTTATCAACTTGAAACCGATAAGCAAATGTTGTTTTTCTATAACCCTCGTTACCATGAAGCACATAAACTTCATTACACCGAAGATCAGCAAAGCAAAAAGATTCGCTTACTGTTTTTAGCCACTGGGGATGATATTCGCGCTCACTCCGCCCAATTTCATAATAATGTACAAAAAGTATTGGATCTTTTACAACAGCAATTATTTGTAGAGCAACCAAGCTTTAAATTACGTGATCATCAGCATTTGACCTATGATTTATTCGCTAAAGAAAAAGGCAATAAAGAAAGTTATGGTTATAAATTAAGAAGTTTATATCCTCGTTATCAATCAAGACAATGCGAGATACCAAGCACACACGCAGAAATGACCTATGTCACTTTTTCGATACCGATAACTCGTAATATTAAAACGCAGTTTCAAAGTGAGGTTAACAGCCAAACTTATCAGCCGTTCTACACCCACTTTTCAAAACTATTTACCCAGTTATGTGAAGACAATAAACTCACCCACGCTGCAATGGTTGCTAATGGCGCAATGCCAATAATACGCAACAGCCAAGTCGATAGAAATGAAGGAAATGAAGAGCTACAAAAAATTAGTTTTGATATAGAAGATTCAACCCCACAAATAAAAGTATTTTTTGAAGCCGATAAATTAGTCGAAACACTGCATTTTGTCATTGTTGCAGCTGAGCATAATAAACATGAAATTGGCTATGGTCGTTTTATGAATCAAGTTGAAAAAGCCATACATGGCTTATGTGAGGAGTTAGCAATTAATAAGCAACGCCAAGATTTATCTGTGCGCTTTTTTCAGCATATAAGTTACCCATATTAATTAATCTGAACTCTAGATAACAAAAAGGCTCGCAATTGCGAGCCTTTTTTAAAGAATAAACGCTGATTACCAGCCTGTTTTTTCTTTTAGTGCTTTACCGATTTCAGCAAGTGAACGTACAGTTTTTACGCCCGCAGCTTCTAATGCAGCAAATTTCTCATCAGCAGTACCTTTACCACCAGCGATGATTGCGCCAGCGTGACCCATACGCTTACCTTCTGGTGCAGTAACACCAGCAATGTAAGAAACAACAGGTTTAGTAACGTTAGCTTTGATGTACTCTGCAGCTTCTTCTTCTGCAGTACCACCAATTTCACCAATCATTACGATTGCTTCAGTTTGTGGATCTTTTTCGAACAATTCTAGAACGTCGATAAAGTTAGTACCAGGAATTGGATCACCACCAATACCAACACAAGAAGACTGACCAAAACCAGCATCTGTAGTTTGCTTAACTGCTTCGTACGTTAACGTACCAGAACGAGAAACAATACCTACTTTACCAGGCTTGTGGATGTGACCAGGCATGATACCAATCTTAGTCTCACCAGGAGTGATAACACCTGGACAGTTTGGACCAATCATACGAGTACCTGTTTGATCTAGTTTAACTTTAACGTCAACCATATCAAGTGTAGGAATACCTTCAGTGATACAAACAATCAGCTCGATACCTGCATCGATAGCTTCTAAGATTGCATCTTTACAGAAAGGTGCTGGTACGTAAATCACAGATGCAGTTGCACCTGTTGCTTCTACTGCGTCACGTACTGTGTTAAATACTGGAAGACCAAGGTGCGTTTGACCGCCTTTACCTGGGCTTACACCACCAACCATTTGTGTACCGTACTCAAGCGCTTGCTCTGAGTGGAAAGTACCTTGACCACCAGTGAAACCTTGACAGATAACTTTTGTATCTTTATTGATTAATACAGACATTATTTGCCCTCCGCAGCAGCAACAACTTTTTCAGCCGCGTCTGTTAATGATTCAGCAGCGATGATGTTAAGATCAGACTTAGCAAGTACTTCACGGCCTAATTCAGCATTAGTACCTTCTAAACGTACAACTACTGGAACTGTTACACCTACTTCTTTAACTGCGCCAATGATGCCTTCAGCAATCATGTCACAACGAACGATTCCGCCGAAGATGTTAACTAAAACAGCTTTAACGTTGTCATCTGAAAGGATGATTTTGAATGCTTCAGAAACACGTTCTTTAGTCGCGCCGCCACCAACATCTAGGAAGTTAGCTGGCTTGCCACCGTGTAGGTTTACGATGTCCATAGTACCCATTGCTAGGCCTGCACCGTTAACCATACAACCTACGTTACCATCTAGGGCTACGTAGTTAAGCTCGAAGCTTGCTGCGTGAGCTTCACGTGCATCTTCTTGAGATGGATCGTGCATTTCACGGATTTTAGGTTGACGGTAAAGTGCATTACCATCGATACCAATTTTACCATCTAGACAGTGAAGGTTACCTTCATCTGTGATTACTAGTGGGTTGATTTCAAGTAATGCGAAATCGAAATCGTTGAACATGTTGCCAAGACCCATAAAGATCTTAACGAACTGTTTCATTTGTGTTGGGTTAAGACCCAATTTAAAACCAAGCTCACGAGCTTGGTAAGCTTGAGGACCTACTAAAGGATCAATCTCAGCTTTGTGGATAAGTTCTGGTGTTTCTTCAGCAACAGTTTCAATTTCAACGCCGCCTTCAGTAGACGCCATGAACACAACTTTACGAGAAGCACGGTCAACAACAGCACCTAGGTACAGTTCGTTTGCGATATCTGTACAGCTTTCTACTAAAATTTTAGCAACTGGCTGGCCTTTCTCGTCTGTTTGGTAAGTAACTAGGTTTTTACCTAACCAGTTAGCTGCAAACGCTTTAACTTCGTCGATAGTTTTAACTAGCTTTACACCGCCAGCTTTACCACGTCCACCTGCGTGAACCTGAGTTTTAACAACCCACATATCGCCGCCAATTTTTTCAGCAGCTGCTGCAGCTTCTTCAGGTGTATCGCAAGCGAAACCTTGAGAAACTGGTAAACCATATTCGGCAAAAAGTTGTTTTGCCTGATACTCATGCAAATTCATGATGCTTTATCCAATTTTTTATATTAAAAGAGCTGAATATTTATGCAAATAAACAACTATCCCAAATTGCGTGCCTAGTATAGATCTCATGGCGCTACATGAAAACCCCAGTATGACCTTAGGCGCAAAAAAAAAGCTGTGATTTTAACTCACAGCTTATATTTCATACTACTTAATTAAACATCTAGCAGTAAACGTGTTGGATCTTCAAGTAACTCTTTAATTGTTACTAAGAAACCAACTGATTCTTTA
This sequence comes from Pseudoalteromonas sp. S1612, assembly GCF_005887175.1. Classification (GTDB taxonomy): domain Bacteria; phylum Pseudomonadota; class Gammaproteobacteria; order Enterobacterales; family Alteromonadaceae; genus Pseudoalteromonas; species Pseudoalteromonas undina. The sequence goes on from NZ_PNDH01000019.1 coordinate 98,272, forward strand.
CCATCGATTTGGCGATGATCGTAAGATAACGCTAAATACATCATAGGTAAGATTTCAACTTTACCATTAACAGCCATTGGACGATCTTGGATTTTGTGCATTCCTAAGATTGAAGACTGCGGTAAGTTAATGATTGGTGTTGATAGTAATGAGCCGAATACACCACCGTTAGTAATAGTGAAATTACCGCCAGTCATATCGTCAAGTGTTAGCTTGCCATCACGACCTTTAAGAGCTAGCTCACGAATACCTTTTTCGATTTCTGCAACTGATAATTTGTCACAATCTTTAAGTACTGGTGTTACCAAGCCACGTGGCGTAGATACAGCAATACTGATGTCGAAATAGTTGTGATAAACAATATCATCGCCATCAATTGATGCATTTACATCTGGGAAACGCTTTAACGCTTCAGTTACCGCTTTAACGTAGAAAGACATGAAACCTAAACGGATACCGTGACGCTTTTCAAATACTTCTTGGTACTGCTTACGAAGATCCATTATTGGCTTCATATTAACTTCGTTAAACGTGGTTAACATTGCAGTTGAGTTTTTCGCTTCAAGAAGACGATTAGCAATCGTTTTACGTAAACGTGTCATAGGCACACGTTTTTGAGTACGGTCACCCATTGGTGTTGCTGGTGCTGCTTCTGCTTTTGCTGCTGGAGCAGGTGCTTTTAAGAATTGATCAACATCTTCTTTAGTCACACGGCCATTTTTACCTGAACCTTTGATTTTTGAAGCATCAAGGCCTTTCTCAGCAATTAAACGACGAACTGATGGCGTTAGCACATCTGAACTATCGCTTGAGCTTTCTTCTTTGGCTGTTGGTGCATCCGCTTTAGCTTCAGATTTAGCTGGTGCAGCGCCTGCTTTTACCTTGCCAATTACTTGCTCACCAAGAACGGTATCGCCTTCGTCATGGATTATTTCACCCATAACGCCGTCTTCTTGGGCAACAACTTCAAGTACAACTTTATCTGTTTCAATATCTACCAAGTTTTGGTCGCGAGTTACCGCGTCACCTGGTTGAACATGCCAAGTAGCAATTGTTGCATCTGCAACTGATTCTGGAAGTACAGGTACTTTAATATCCACTTCTTTACCTTCTGATGCTGGTGCTGATTGCGCCGCAGGCGCGTCTTCTGATTTATCTGATGCTGAGTCATCTTCTTTTGACTCTTTAGTTGCCGGTGCTTCATCTGCATCGCCAATTAAACCGATCACTTGGTCGCCAAGTACCGTAGCACCCTCTTCTTGTGAAATTTCAGTGATTACACCATCATTTTGTGCAACCACTTCTAAAACCACTTTGTCTGTTTCAATATCTACTAAGTTTTGGTCACGGCTTACTTTGTCGCCAACACTTACATGCCATGTAGCAACGGAAGCATCTGCAACCGACTCAGGAAGAACAGGAACTTTAATCTCTGTGCTCATTGCTTATCCTTTCTTTTCTATAGTAAGCGCGTCGGCAACGAGCGCTTGTTGTTCTTTAGTATGTACTGACATATAACCACATGCAGGTGATGCTGAAGCTTTACGACCAGCATATTTTAATTTTGCATCTTGTGGAATTGCATCAATAAAGTGATGTTGAGAACAATACCAAGCACCTTGGTTTTGCGGCTCTTCCTGACACCATACAAAATCAGTAACATGCTGATAACGTTCAATAATCGTCTTCATTTCGTCATGTGGGAACGGGTATAGCTGTTCAACACGAACAATAGCAATGTTGTCTTGCTCAAGTTTACGACGCTCTTGTAATAATTCGTAGTAAACTTTACCACTACAAAATACAACACGTTCTACTTTCTTAGCATCAATATCATCAATTTCATCGATCACATTGTGGAATACGCCCTCTGATAGTTCTTCAAGCGATGATGTAGCTAATGGGTGACGAAGCAATGATTTTGGCGTCATAACAATCAATGGGCGACGAAGAGGTCTAACCGATTGACGACGAAGCATTGCATAAACTTGTGCCGGTGTAGATGGTACACATACTTGCATATTATGATCAGCACACAGCTGTAAAAAACGCTCAAGACGTGCAGAGCTATGCTCAGGACCTTGGCCTTCATAACCATGTGGTAGCAAACATGTCAGGCCACATAAACGACCCCACTTTTGCTCACCTGAACTTAAGAATTGGTCAAAAACAACTTGTGCACCATTGGCGAAATCACCAAATTGCGCTTCCCATAAAACAAGTGAGGTCGGCTCTGCTGTTGCATAACCATATTCAAACGCTAATACCGCTTCTTCAGATAGCACCGAATCAAATACTTCAAACGTACCTTGATCTTCACTAATGTTTTGCAGTGGTAAGTATGTTGCACCGTCTTGTTGACCGTGAACAACGGCATGACGATGGAAGAAGGTACCACGGCCAGAGTCTTGACCTGTTAGGCGAATATCAGTGCCTTCAGCTGCAATAGTTGCATACGCTAAAGTCTCTGCCATACCCCAATCAAGTGCTTTTTCACCGGCTGCCATAGCTTTACGATCATCGTATATTTTCTTAACACGAGATTGCGCTTTGTGGTCTTCAGGGTAGCTTGCGACAATGTTACCGAGCTCTTTAAGTTTCTCTACAGAAACGCTCGCGTCGTAGTCAACATTCCAATCATGGCCAACGTATTTAGCCCAATCAGAAGAATGTGACGTTTCTGGTTGAATTTCTTCAACTACACAGTTGCCATCATCTAAGCCATTACGATAATCATCAGCAAGTGCTTTCACTTCGTTTTCTGTGAAAGAACCTTCCGAAATTAACTGATCTGCATAAATTAAGCGAGGGACTGGATGTTTTTTAATCTTTTGATACATAACAGGCTGTGTAGCATTAGGCTCATCAGCTTCGTTATGACCATGGCGACGGTAACAAACAAGGTCAATCACAACGTCACGTTTAAACTGGTTTCTAAAATCAAGCGCTAACTGCGTAACAAACGCAACCGCTTCAGGATCATCAGAGTTTACGTGGAAGATTGGTGATTGAACCATTTTTGCAATATCAGTACAGTAATCAGTAGAGCGAACATCGTCTTGCTTGCTTGTTGTAAAACCAACTTGGTTATTAACAACAATACGAATGCTACCACCACAACTAAATGCATTAGTTTGTGATAAGTTAAACGTTTCTTGTACTACACCCTGACCTGCGATTGCAGAGTCGCCGTGAATAGTAATAGGAAGTGCTTTGCTGCCAGTTTTGTCGTTTAGACGATCAAGACGTGCGCGCACAGACCCCATAACCACAGGATTAACGATTTCTAAGTGCGATGGGTTAAACGCAAGTGCCATATGCACATTGCCACCTTTGGTCGCGAAATCCGAAGAGTACCCCATGTGATACTTAACATCACCAGAGCTTAAAGTATCTTTGTGTTTACCAGCAAATTCATCAAATAATTCTGATGGATTTTTACCAAGTACATTCACAAGTACGTTCAAGCGTCCGCGGTGAGCCATGCCGATTACGGCTTCTTTTTGGCCACTTTCACCCGCGCGGTGTATAAGCTCTTTAAGCATAGGAACTAACGCATCGCCACCTTCAAGTGAGAAACGCTTAGCACCCGGGAACTTAGCCCCTAAATATTTTTCAAGACCATCAGCCGCTGTCAATCCTTTAAGGATACGTAGCTTTTCATTTTTATCGAATTTTGGCCTAGACTGAACAGACTCTAAACGCTGTTGTAACCAACGTTTTTCTTCTGTTGATGTGATGTGCATATACTCTGCGCCAATAGAACCACAATAAGTAGTTTTTAGTGCTTGGTATAACTCACCTAAAGGCATAGTATCGCGGCCTACGGCAAACGATCCTACGTTAAATTCGCGGTCAAAGTCAGCATTTGATAAGTCGTGGTATTCTAGCTCTAAATCTCGTACACGTTCTCGTTGCCAAATACCTAGTGGATCTAGGTTTGCATTTTGGTGTCCACGAAAACGGAAAGCATTAATAAGTTGCAGAACTTTAACCTGTTTAAGGTCACCGCCACTGCCCTCTGCTACCACTACTTCTCTATGCTTGTTTTTAGCAAGCGCCGCAAATTGTGAACGAACTTCTGAATGTTTTACTTCAACATCCACACCATCAACTTTTGGTAATTGTTCGAACACTTCTCGCCATTCTTCTGGCACCGAAGTCGCATCGTCTAAATACGCTTCATAAAGCTCTTCAACATAAGCAACGTTACCGCCGTTTAAATGTGAAGATTCTAGCCATGCCTTCATCACACCTTCGTGCATTTATAAGCCCTTTTTTTTAGCGCAGAAATTAATAGTTATATAACAAGATGGCTAATAAATATTAGCCATCTTTCGTCTACTAGAAATTAAACCGAGCGATTTAATAACATAGATTTTATTTGCCCAATTGCTTTAGTAGGGTTAAGACCCTTAGGACAAACGCTAACACAGTTCATGATACTGTGGCAACGGAACACACTGAATGCATCGTCTAAGTCAGCTAAACGCTCTTCTGTTGCAGTATCTCGGCTATCAGCTAAGAAACGGTAAGCATGAAGAAGGCCTGCTGGACCTATAAACTTATCTGGATTCCACCAGAAAGAAGGACACGATGTAGAACAACATGCACATAAAATACACTCATAAAGCCCATCTAATTTATCACGCTCTTCAATAGATTGAAGACGTTCGCCTGCAGCAGGCTCGTCATTTATTAGATACGGTTTTACTTTTTCGTATTGAGTGTAGAACTGACTCATGTCAATAACAAGGTCACGAACAACAGGAAGTCCCGGTAATGGACGTACTACGATTTTACCTTTGCCATTTTTTTGTAGCGTAGATAAAGGAGTAATACATGCTAAGCCGTTCTTACCATTCATGTTTACACCGTCTGAACCACACACGCCTTCACGGCATGAACGACGGAATGATAATGTAGGATCTTGCTCTTTTAATAATAAAAGTGCATCCAATACCATCATGTCTTGGCCTTCCTCAGTTTGCAAAGTGTATTCTTGCATACGAGGTGCGTTGTCAACATCCGGATTGTAACGATAAACTGAAAATTGTACTTGTGCCATCGTCTCGCTCCTAGTAGGTACGTGCTTTAGGTGGGAATGCTTCACGTAGCTTAGGCTCGTAGTTTACTTTACGCTTGCTCATTTCATCCGTTACCGGATTAAATACTGAGTGACATAACCAGTTTTCGTCATCACGATCTGGGAAGTCAAAGCGAGAGTGTGCACCACGGCTTTCAGTACGGAAGTTTGCAGCTACTGCAGTTGAGTAAGCTGTTTCCATTAAGTTGTCTAATTCTAAACATTCAATACGCATGGTGTTGAAGTCTGATGATTTATCATCAAGACGTGCATGCTGTAAGCGTTCACGAATTTCTTTAAGCTCAGTAAGACCAGTTGCCATTGAGTCACCTTCACGGAATACCGAGAAGTTAAGCTGCATACACTGTTGTAGGTCTTTCTTGATTTGTACTGGGTCTTCGCCTTGACCAACTGTTGAGCTTTCCCAACGATTAAAGCGAGCTAAAGACGCTTCTAAATCAGACTCAGAAGCCGCTTTAGAAATTTCAACGTCATTTAGGTATTTACCTAAGAAATTACCAGCAGCACGGCCAAATACAACTAAATCAAGTAATGAGTTACCACCTAAGCGGTTAGCACCGTGAACAGATACACATGCAATCTCACCAACAGCAAATAAACCTTGTACTACTTTTTCGTTACCAGCGGCATCGATATTAAGTACTTGACCATTTACGTTAGTTGGCACACCACCCATCATGTAGTGACATGTTGGGATAACTGGAATTGGTTCTTTTGCAGGATCAACGTGAGCAAATGTTTTAGCAAGGTCGCATACACCTGGAAGACGTAAGTTAAGCGTTTCTTCGCCTAAGTGGTCAAGTTTCAACTTAAGGTGAGGACCCCAAGGACCATCACAACCACGACCTTCACGAATCTCTGTCATCATTGAACGGGCAACAACGTCACGAGATGCTAAATCTTTAGCGTTTGGTGCATAGCGTTCCATGAAGCGTTCGCCATCTTTATTTAAAAGATAACCACCTTCACCACGACAACCTTCAGTTACTAGCGTACCAGCACCTGCAATACCTGTCGGATGGAATTGCCACATTTCCATGTCTTGCATAGAAATACCAGCACGAGTCGCCATACCAACACCGTCACCAGTGTTAATGTGAGCATTAGTTGTTGATGCGAAAATACGACCTGCACCACCGGTAGCTAACACAACTGCTTTTGATTTGAAGAAAGTGATTTCACCTGTTTCAATTTCAATCGCTGTACAACCTACTACATCGCCATTATCGTTTTTAACTAAATCAAGTGCATACCATTCAGAAAATACATTTGTTTTATTTTTAACGTTTTGTTGATAAAGAAGGTGTAATAATGCGTGACCAGTACGGTCAGCAGCTGCTGCGGTACGTGCAGCTTGTTCACCACCAAAGTTTTTCGATTGACCACCGAAAGGACGTTGGTAAACACGGCCATTTTCAAAACGAGAAAATGGTAAGCCCATGTTTTCTAATTCAGTAATAGCTTCTGGGCCTGTATTACACATGTATTCGATAGCGTCTTGGTCACCGATAAAATCGGAACCTTTAACGGTATCATACATATGCCATTCCCAGTTATCTTCATGCGAATTACCTAGCGCTACTGTAATACCACCTTGAGCAGATACAGTGTGTGAGCGTGTCGGAAAAACTTTAGAGATTAGTGCACATGTTTTGCCAGATTCAGTAATAGCAAGAGCAGCGCGCATACCTGCACCACCGGCACCAATTACTACGGCGTCAAATTCACGAACAGAATATTTCACTTAAACACCCCATAAAACGATTAAACCTACAGCTACGTAAGCAACAGCCATTAGGTTTAGTACAAAGCCTAAGAAAGCACGCAATTTAGCGCCCTTTACATAGTCGGTTAGAACCTGCCAAAGGCCGATACGGGTATGAACCATAATGCAAACTAGGGTGATTAATGTCGCCCCTTTCATTGCTAGGTTAGAGAATAGGCCTGTCCAGGCGTCATATGTGACTTCTGGCATTGCTAAAAAATAGCCAATAATAAAAATTGCATATGCACTGATTATTAATGCCGTTGTGCGTAGAGATACAAAATCTTGTACGCCATCACGTTTAAGAGTTGCTTGATTTAAGACCATATCCACACCCCTGCCAATACAGCAAACACAACGCCAAGTGCCATTGCAATTTTAGCGCTAGTGTTGCCTGATTCAAGTTCTTCCCAATGCCCCATATCCATAATGATGTGACGGATACCACCGATAAGGTGATAACCCAATACAGAAAGGGTGCCCCAAGCTATAAATTTGGCAATGAATCCGTTAAACAGACCCTTGACGAATTCAAAACCTTCAGCTGAAGAAAGAGACTCTGACCAAGCCCAAATGACAAACGTTAAAGCAAAAAATAATGCAACACCGGTGACGCGGTGAAAAATTGAAGCTTTAGCCGTTGCCGGCATAGATATAGTTGTTAGATCTAGATTTACAGGTCTTTGCTTTTTCACAGTTACTTGCCCATCTTGCCCGCAGTGGGGCTCATCTACTTGTTTTTCTAAAACCCACCAAATGTTTCTGGTGGAACTATCAAAATAAACGTATTAATACTAATAAAGTTCACTTTTTATGAAAAATATTATGTAAAAAAAAGTTTACCCAAATACAAATCGGTTAAAAACCTCCGTTAGTATATATAGCCGGAGACTCTTTTACAATTCTTGTTTACTTTGAGTCGTTTGCGAATTAGCCAATGGTATAATATTCAATCTATACCGAATATTTATTATACATATGTGCATAATACTTATAAAAATTGACTTTATACCCCTCTTTCACGTTAAAATGTAAAGATGTGCTTAGAATAGATTTTAGAATATAAAAATCAGAATAGTTATCTTAATAGGAGATACATAGATGGCAGATAAGAAAGCCACAGTCCATATTGATGGGCTAGATCCAATCGAACTTCCAATTTATCAAGGTACTGCTGGCCAAGATGTAATTGATGTACGTACACTCGGCTCACATGGTCACTTTACTTATGACCCAGGTTTCATGTCGACTGGTTCTTGTGAATCTACCATCACTTACATCGATGGTGGTAAAGGTGTTTTATTACACCGTGGTTACCCGATCGAGCAGTTAGCAGAGAGCTCTAACTACGTTGAGTTATGTTACTTACTATTAAACGGTGAGTTACCAACTAAAGAGCAATACGATGATTTTGCTACAAAAATCACTCGTAGCACAATGCTAGATGAAAAAATCGCAAATTTCTTCCAAGGTTTCCGTTTTGATGCACACCCAATGGCAATGCTATGTGGTGTGGTTGGTGCATTATCTTCTTTTTACCATGAAGATCTTGATATCACTGATGCAGTTCAACGTAAGACAAGCGCTATTAAATTAGTTGCTAAATTACCAACAATTGCGGCAATGGCATACAAAACAAACATCGGTCAACCGTTTGTATATCCACGCAATGATTTAAGCTATGCAGAAAACTTCTTACACATGATGTTCTCTGTACCTGCTGAAGAATACAAAGTGAACCCAGTAACAGCTAAAGCAATGGATAAAATCTTTATGCTTCATGCTGACCACGAACAGAATGCTTCAACGTCAACTGTTCGTTTAGCTGGTTCTTCTGGTGCTAACCCTTATGCATGTATTGCTGCGGGTATTGCATCACTTTGGGGCCCTGCTCACGGCGGCGCTAACGAAGCATGTTTAAACATGTTAGAAGAAATTGGTTCAGTTGATCGCATCGACGAATATGTAGCAAAAGCAAAAGATAAAGCGGACCCTTTCCGTCTTATGGGCTTTGGTCACCGTGTTTACAAAAACTTCGACCCACGTGCAACAGTAATGCGTCAAACATGTCATGAAGTTTTAGCAGAGCTTAATATTCAAGATCCATTGCTTGATATTGCAATGAAACTTGAGCAAATTGCACTTGAAGACCCGTACTTTGTTGAGAAGAAACTTTACCCTAACGTAGATTTCTACTCAGGTATTATCTTAAAAGCGATTGGTATTCCTACAAGTATGTTCACTGTAATTTTTGCAATGGCACGTACTGTAGGTTGGATCTCACACTGGGACGAGATGCTTTCTCAGCCTGGTCACAAGATCAGCCGTCCACGTCAGCTTTACACAGGTGAAACAACACGTGATTATAAAGCTACAGACAAGCGCTAAGCTTTAAAGTTAGTTTTAAAAGGCCGCTTCTGCGGCCTTTTTTATTACATGCTACTTGAGAATTATCTTAAACAGATTACAATTCCTGCCCGAATTGATTAACTTTATGAGCCTATGTCTGTGTCCTCGTTTGATCCTAAAAAAATCCGTAATGATTTCCCTACTCTAAATCAGACAATCAATGGCAATCCTTTGGTTTATTTAGACTCAGCTGCAACAACACAAAAGCCACAATGTGTGATTGACGTCACCAGACAGTTTTACACCTCACAGAATGCAAATGTTCACCGCGGTCGTCATACGCTGAGTGAGCAAGCTACAGCGGCTTATGAGCAAGTACGTCAACGCGTTGCTGATTACTTTCAGGTAAGCGGTAAAGAAATTGTCTGGACTAAAGGCGCTACTGAGGCGATTAACTTAGTTGCACATGGCCTAAGAAATACATTAACAACAGACGACACCATTTTAATTAGCCCAATCGAGCATCACGCGAATATTGTGCCGTGGCAAGAACTCGCGGCATACACTGGTGCAACGTTAAAAGCGTTGCCACTTAATGACAATGCCACTTTTGATATCAAACAGTGCTGTGACGTGATTAAACACACCAAACCTGCACTTCTTGCAATCACTCACGCCTCTAATGCGCTGGGCAATATTACCGATTTAACCCCGCTAATAACTGCTGCGAAGGCTGTAGATGCGCTAACTTTAGTCGATGGCGCACAAGGCGCTCTGCATTTAAGACCTAATTTAACAGCGCTTAATTGTGATTTTTACGTGTTTTCAGCTCACAAAATGCTGGGGCCAACAGGATTAGGTGGTTTATATGGCCGCTACAGCGCACTTAATGCATTATCGCCTTACCAAACAGGCGGTGAAATGATTGAAAAAGTGACCCTAACGCAAAGCACTTATCGTGGTGCACCCGCTAAATTTGAAGCAGGAACCCCAAATATAGCCGGTGTTTTAGGCTTTGGTGCGGCACTTGAGTATTTAATGGTGCTCAATCAGCAAGAATTAAAAGAGTATGAACAGCAGGTGTTTATTTATGCAGCGAACGCACTGAGGGAAATAGATGGTATTTGCATCTATAGCGACCTAAAATCGAACATTGGTACATTATGCTTTAATTATAAAAATGAACATCCGTATGATCTGGCAACTTTACTTGACGGCTATGGTGTTGCAGTGCGAAGTGGTCATCATTGTACGCAGCCATTAATGACCCATTTGAAACTAAATGGCTCACTCAGAGCGAGTTTTGCTTTTTATAATACGACTAAAGATGTAGACCAATTTATTACTGCGCTTAAAGAATGCATCGCTTTACTAGACTAATTTGGATAAATAATGACTCACACATATCAACTGGTAAGTAAAAACATTGAAAACAGTGCAAGCTGGCAACAGAAATACCGTGAAATTATGTTGCTTGGTAAAACACTCCCGCCATTAGCCGATATATTAAAAACCGACGATGCGCTAGTCCAAGGCTGTGAAAGTAAAGTGTGGATGTTTGTTGAATTTGACCTAACCGAGAATGCGTTGGTTGTGATTGGTGATTCTGATACGCGCATAGTAAAAGGCTTATTGGCGTTAATTTTAGCGCTGTATAACGGTTTAACACCAGAAGAGGTGTTAAACATTAATGCCTATGAAGAATTTGAAAAGCTTGGCTTAATTAGCCACTTAAGCGCTTCTCGCGGCAATGGAGTAAAAGCTATGGTGGAAAAAATACAAACCTTAGCTAAACAAAAAACGCGTTAAGCGCTTTTTTAACAATATGATGTGTAATCTGTAATTAAATGTTCAAGCGTGTACGCTTATCTAAATATTTTCTTACTGCTTTAGCGGCAACAAAAAAACCAAAACTACCGGTGATCATCGTCACCGAACCAAAGCCATTATTACAATCCATATTCATACTGCCATCTGCATTTTGTTTCGCATGGCACACACTGCCATCACTGCCAGGATAAACAAGCTGCTCTGTTGAATACACACAGTCAATATTAAATTTACGTTTTGGATTAGAGCTGAAATTATACTGCTTACGCAAAATATAGCGCACCTTTGCTAGCAATGGATCTTGAGTCGTTTTTGCCACATCACCAAAAGTAATTTGACTTGGATCAGTTTGCCCACCTGCACCGCCTGTGGTAATTATAGGCATTTTATTACGCTTACAGTGCGCGATTAACGCCGCTTTTTCTTTTACCGCATCAATGCAGTCAATAACATAATCAAAACCTTGAATATGCTCTTGAATATTATCTAGTGTTATAAAATCGTCAATCACATTAACCACACACTCAGGGTTGATAAGCTCGCAGCGCGCCTTCATGGCATCCACTTTTGCTTCCCCAATAGTGCCTGTTAACGCATGAATTTGACGATTAACATTGGTTGCGCATATATCATCTAAATCTATTAGAGTAATTTTGCCCACGCCGGTGCGCGCTAATGCTTCTGCAGTCCAGCTGCCTACGCCACCTATACCAACAACACAGAAATGTGCCTGTTGTAACCATTCAAATTGCTGTTGACCATATAGTCGTTTAATACCACCAAAGCGGATATCAGTTACTTGTTCACTCATTTACCAATCCAATTTCCAAGGCGTTTGCCAAGAATCAAAATCTTGATGTTTTATTAATTGCGCATATTCCAATCCACACTCTGGCAACAGAGTGTGTTGTATTTGTTCCCCAGCCCACTCAAAGTCCAACGCAAATGCATGCAAATAGGTGCGATCAGCGGCACTCCCAGAATAACTAGCATCGCCTAATATAGCGGCACCTATACTCTTTAATGCCACCCTAAGCTGATGGGTTTTTCCCGAATAGGGTTTTAATAGGTAAGCTCTAAAACCGCTTTTAAAGCTAAACGAATAAAAACGTGTAATAGCGGGGTTACTCTGTGAGTTTAATAATTTATACGTGCCACGGCGAGACTTAGCCATATCACCTTTAACCCAGCCTTGCTTTTTTTTAGGCTTGGTATCACTAACCGCTAGATAAAACTTATTAATCGCATGCTGAGTAAATAATTGCGTAAATTCTGCTGCTGCCGCTTTGCTTCGCGCGAGTATAATCAATCCAGAGGTGACTTTATCTAAACGGTGTACCGCAAATAATTTTTCGTTTAACTGTTGCTCAGCTAGTACCACAAAACCGGGGCCTTCTTCAGAATGAAAATTAAGCCCATGCGGTTTATTTATGATGTAAAAATCATCATGCGTATATTGCACTTTTAATATAAGCGTTTGTGGTTTATTCACGCGCTTTTACTTTGAATATGGGCAACCACTTTAGCTAAATCCTCTGGTGTATCTACTCCTGCATGAGGGGTCACTAAAGCTTGTTCTATTTTAATTGCATAACCATGGTATAGCACACGTAACTGCTCTAACGACTCAAGAAGTTCTAATGGCGAAACACTTAATTCAATATATTGCTTTATAAACCCTGCGCGATACGCGTAAATACCCACATGGCGTTGAAAAGGGGCTAAATTAAGTGGTTGCTGCTCAGCCATCATGGCGCTTCTATCAAATGGGATACTCGCTCTTGAAAAGTACAAAGCATTTTTATTGATATCACTGACAACTTTAACCGCATTAGGATTAAACACTTCATCACGCTCTTCAATAGCAACGCTTAAGGTTGCCATTGGTGCCGTTGATTGCGCTAATAATGTTGCCACTTGTGATACGTTATCAGGCGACAGCAAAGGTTCATCACCTTGTACATTTACCACGATAGTATCATCGGCTAAATTAAGTAAATCCACTACTTCGGCTAAGCGCTCTGTGCCTGATTGGTGATCTTCACGCGTCATCAAAACATTACTAGTAAAACGTTTAGCAGCATCAAATACTCTTTGATGGTCGGTAGCAATAACCACCTTGCTGGCTCCTGACAAACAGGCTTTTTCATACACATGCTGTATCATTGGTTTGCCACAAATATCAGCGAGTGGTTTACCTGGCAAACGAGTAGAAGCGTAACGCGCAGGGATAACAACTACGAATTCCACTTTTCTACCTCTTCAAGAGTCAATTCACGGGCTTCATTTTCAAGTAGTACCGGAATATCATCACGTACCGGGTAAGCTAGTTTTGCTGCTGTGCTGATCAGCTCTTGGTTTTCTTTATCAAAGCGCAACTTACCTTTACACACAGGGCAAGCAATAATTTCGAGTAATTTTGTATCAAAGGCCATAGTGGATCCCTTTTTCTTTTAATAATAAATTTAATGTGTTTATTACTGCTGCAGTTGGTTGAGCGTCAACCGGCAAGTAATACCAATTTGGCTTGGCAAAGTCACGACACTTAACTGCATCTTTTTCTGTCATTAATACACAGTCCTCACCAAATTGAGCAAAGTCATTGGCGGTATAAGCATAATGGTCGCGAAAATGATGTGTTGATAACAACGCTATACCTTGTGCTTTTAATGATGCTTCAAAGCGCTGAGGGTTACCGATTGCACTTACAGCATGCGCTGTTTCTATAGCCGTTGTTATCTCAGTATTATCAGCAACACGTTTAATAATTGATGGCTGCAAGCGATAGCTAAATTCATGTTCAGAACCATTTTCAATGACTAAATCAACACTGTTTAAACGAGAAACCGTTTCGCGAAGTGGTCCTGCTGGCATTAAAAAACCATTACCAAATTTTCTTTCGCTATCAACAATACAACATTCAATACTGCGTGCCATTTTGTAGTGTTGCATGCCATCATCAGAAATAATTACATCAAGCTGAAACTGATGATTGAGCATTTCTATATTCTTCTGTCTATTTGGCCCCACTACTAACGGACATTGTAAACGGTTAAATAAAAGTACCGGCTCATCCCCTGCTTCTAAAGTCGTCGTATTTGCAGTTACTAATAATGGGTAATGGGCTGCTTGCCCACCATAGCCGCGACTAATTAAACCAACAGATAAGCCTTGAGCGGTTAAGTAATCATGCAGCCACAATACAAATGGAGTCTTACCATTGCCGCCAACACTTATATTGCCAACAACAATTACTGGAGTATTACTAACAAATGGCTTAAAAACACCCACTTCGTAGCAGTATTTGCGCACTAGAGCAACACAGCCAAAAATAGCGGACAGTGGTAATAACAATAAGGTAATTAAGCTAAAAGGTTTGTACCAGCTTTGCTCTATTTTACTCACCCCTGCTCACCAAACTGCATTTTACAAAGAGCAGAGTAGGTACCATCGTTAGTCAGTAATTCAGTATGCGTACCACTTTCTATCACTTTACCGTTATCAATCACATAGATACGGTCACTATTTTCAATAGTCGATAGCCTATGAGCGATAACAATGGAGGTTTTATCTTTCATTAATGTATCAAGAGCATGTTGGATAAGCTTTTCAGACTCAGTATCCAAGGCCGAGGTCGCTTCATCTAAAATTAAAATAGGCGCGTCTTTTAAAATAGCACGCGCAATCGCAATACGTTGACGTTGCCCACCTGAAAGCATTACCCCATTCTCGCCAACCATAGTGTTAAGTTGCTCAGGTAAGTCTTTTACAAACTCCCACACATGGGCTTGTTTTGCAACGTCATGAAGCTCTTCGATAGAGATTTCGCGTTGTAAACCATAACAAATATTATTGGCAATCGTGTCATTAAATAGCACCACTTGTTGCGACACTAACGCAAATTGACGGCGAAGATCAGTAAGCTTATATTCATTAAGAGCAATGCCATCGAGTAAAATTTCGCTTGGCGCTTCTAAGTCATAATATCGGGGTAACAAGTTAGAAATAGTCGATTTACCCGAGCCAGAGCGGCCAACAAGGGCAATACTCTCACCGGCTTTTATGTTCAGTGATAAATCGTTAAGCACGGCTTCATCCTTGGTTGGGTATTTAAAGGTCACATTTTTCACCTCAATATGCCCTTTTACCTTATCAACCGAAAAGGTACCCGTGTCTTTTTCAATTTCTTCATCTAACACTAAAAAAACACTCTGAGCAGCTGAAATACCTCGCTGTAAGTCACTGTTTACATTGGCAAGTTGCTTTAATGGGCGCAGTAGCATCATCATCGATGAGATGAGTACGACAAAATCCCCAGAGCTAATGCTGTCTATCATAGAGGGCATCGACACAACCCATAAAATAACAGCCATAGCACTGGCAGCCAAAATTTGAATAATAGAGACACTTAGCGCTTTAGTCGCATCCATCTTGATACGTTGTTGGCGGTTATGATTATTAATTTTAGAAAATTGATCAATTTCTTGTGTTTGCCCACCAAAGCCATGGATCACTTTGTGACCACTGAGCATTTGCTCTGAACTACGGGTAACTTGTCCCATCGCTGACTGAATATTTTTCGAGATATGACGAAAGCGTTTAGACACCACAGCTACTATGATAGCCACAAGCGGGATAATAACTAAAAAGATTAACGACAACTGCCAACTGGTATAAAACATCACAGCGAGTAAAAACACCACAAAAGCGCCTTCACGCACAACAATAAGCAGTGCTTTGGTGATTGCTTGTTGAACTTGCTCGGTGTCAAAGGTAATTTTAGAAATCAAATCGCCGGTTGAGTTTTTATCGTGAAAGGACACTGGTAAATGTAAAATGTGTTCAAACAATTCTTGGCGCAGCGCCCTCACGACTTGTGAGCCTACATAGCTTAAACAGTAAGATGACATAAAGTTAAATACGCCACGCCCGATAACCAGCGCAATAACCACAAATGGCGCATAAGTAAGTACCTGGCTGTTACGCTCGTTTAAACCTTCATCGATAAACGGCTTCATCAGTTGAATGAATAATGCATCCATACCTGAATAACCTATCATTCCTATAATCGCGACAATGGCAATCGACTTATAAGCGCCAACGTAAGAAACAAGCCGTTTATATATTTGTGTAGTACTTTGTTCCATAACACTCTCTAAAACCAGTAACAGCCCCTATTGTATCCTTAGCAACAGCAAAACAAAACGTCAATCTTTGATAAACCAATAACTTTCCGCCCCTCTTGCGGTACTCAGCTCTAAGTGTTTAGCATAAAAATCAACCCGAATTTGTCCTACATCACCGGTGCTATATTGTTTGGCGTTTATTTTATTGTAACGCTTAACTACAGCTTTACTTGGAAATTGCCACTGGCCTTGATACGCACTTGAATGAATCACAAGTGTTGGGTTTACGGCCTCGATAAACTCGACACTGGAAGAGCTATCACTGCCGTGATGAGGACTTAACAAAACGGTACTTTGTAAATCATGCCCTTGTTTAATTAATTTAGACTCCCTCGCCTTTGATATATCACCAGTGAGAAGCACACTATGGTTTGCACTTGAGACTTTAACAACACAGGAATTATCATTACTGTTATTAAACTCATCTTTTGAAAAGGTTTGAATACTCAAGCCTTGAAAGTCTGTTTTTGTTGCTATGCAGTCTTTATATACACCACTTGGATGAAAATAATCAAAGCTCCATGCATAACCTGCTTTTTTAAAGTGCGCAACGCCTCCTGCATGGTCGTTATCTTGATGGCTTACAATCGAGCTAGTTACTGTTAGGTTATGAGCATTAATATAGGGTAGTAAAACACTAGTGACACGACTAAAGCGATTAAAATAACTCGGGCCAAAATCATAAATAAACGCATGTTTATCTTTTTCTATCAGTACCATTAAGCCGTGGCCTACATCAAATACGTTTAACTGCCAAAGGCTGGTTTGCGTAAAGTAATAGTTAAAAAGCAAAGTCAAAATCGGAATGCAGGCTAGTAAGCGAAGCTCAATAAAATAAAGTAAGGGAACAACACTATAAAGCAGCACCACGGTGGTTATACTTACCTGTCCGACATTAAGCCAACGTATCTGCTGAGGTATTGCCTGCAACATTTGATACAAATTGGTCAGTGGAAAATCATATAACACAATAAATGCATGCCAATCGGTTAATAACCCCAGCAACACGCTTAAAAATAAAGCAGGCATCAATACAAAAGATAAAATGGGAATAGCCACAAGATTTAAAACTAAACCCACTAAACTCACGCCATTGAAAAAGTATAATGACAGGGGTAATAAGCCAATAAATAATCCCAGTTGAATAATAAATAATGTTCGCATATTGGCCAGTAGTGAGTGACCCCGAAGCGGAAACTGCTTTAAAACCATAAAAATAATACATACCGCTAAAAACGAAAAGTAAAGCCCTGGATTTAGTACACTAAATGGATTAACCGCTAAAATAATAACCAACGCATATAAAATACTGCGCCATCTCAATGATTGCTTTGCCAAATAATAAAGTAGCAAATAACAGCCCAACATAATTAAAGCGCGGGTTGCGGAGATGATAAAATCACTCAAGTAAACATATATGAATGCCACTACAAAGCCGACAGCGCTATAAACAATAGAAACATTTATGCCTTGATTTAGTTCAGGTTTAACCAACTTAAGACAAAAACGTGTAACAAAATAACAAAAACCAAACACTAAAGAGATATGTAACCCAGAAATGGCTAATAAGTGACTTAACCCAAGACTCTGCATTAACCGCTTTTGCTCGAATGTCATCAATGACTTATCGCCGGTTAAAAGTGTATAATATAGCCATTTAAGCTCAGCATTATTTACCAGCTTTTTTACATAGGCTCTATAAGCTGACACGGTATTATTTTTTTGAGAGCTTTTAATATTAAGCTGTTTATTGAGCACTGTACCTTTAAAGGCTATCTTTTGTGTAAAAGCATAAAGCTGATTATCAAAAACAGTAAAATTTTTAATAGTTCTATAATTATTCAGTCTCACTTGGGCATTAAAAGTATCACCAGATTTAATTGGTTGTGCAAAATTGATACTTAATAAGGCATAAGGTGCCCTAAAGTGACTATATTCACTATCTTCTAAATGGGTTATTTTAGCTTTTATATATTGGGGAGGCGTAGCAGAGATAACCTCTTCGACCACCACACCGACAGAATAAGCATATTTTTTGTGCTGTTCAGGTAACTCAAATGAATAAAACAAGATAAAATGTGCGGCTACACAGCAAATACCGCAAATAAAGCCTAACAATACAGTTAAAAACGGCTTAAAATACGTGCTCACAATAAGGATTGAAATTGTGATAACTGTAAACTCAAGGGTTTGATAATAAAATACGGTAATAACGACACCGATAACAAACCCAAGACTCATCCACACAGACGTAAATGGTTGCTTTAAATGGCTAAAAAAACGATCCAACGGTTTTTACCTGATCCAAATAAAATTAGACATCACAAATCACTAAGGATATTTGGTCGTCTTTTACATGATGCTAACCTTTGGCATTTAAATCGACGCTCAGCACGCGGTGCCTTTGCCGTTGGACTTTTTTTTGCATTCATCCCTGTTCCTTTTCAAATGGTGCTAGCAGCTGCCGCAGCCATAATCTTAAGAGTTAATTTGCCTATTTCTGTTGCTTTGGTGTGGATCACCAACCCACTTACAATGCCACCTATTTTTTACGGCTCATACTTGGTTGGTACATTAGTACTAAATCAACCTGAGCAGCATTTTGCGTTTGAGGCTAGTTGGGCGTGGTTTATAGAAAGCCTTACTACCATTGGCCCTGCTTTTTTAGTGGGTTCGCTTGTGTGCGCATCTATTGCCAGTGTTATTGGCTATTTTGGTATTGATTTAATTTGGCGTCGCTCAGTAAGAAAAGCTTGGATATCTAGAAATAACTAGCGACTACTTCATCAAGTACTTCTGTTAATATTACTATAGACAAAAAAAAACCAACTTAACAAGTTGGTTTTTTTATAAACGAATAACAGTACTTAGAAACGAAAAACGCGTCTTAATCCAACTAAAGGTAGCAGTAATAAACCAAACCATGAGAAGCTGGCTGAGCTACGTTCATAAAACTCTGCATCTGGGGCTTTACAATTTTCAACTTCACCATTAGCAATCGGTGAAAGTTTTACTGCAACAGCAACACTTTCATATTGAATGTTACCATTTATGTCGGTTATGACCTCACCTAGTGAGTCTAATTTTTCAACCGTTTTAGTTGCCACACCAAATACTTCATTATTTTCGTTGATTGATTTCGCCTCTACCATTTTATAACTAAAGCTAGTTTCACCATCACTGTCAAAACATGGTAGTAGATTATTTAGATTAGTGATTTTGTCATCACCAATTTTATAAATAAACGCTTCTGAACGCCTTGTACTCGCTGTATCACCAACATCACCTTCGCCTACAATATAACCTTGATTATTAATATCATTTGCATATGAGCTTGAGCTAATAAAATAATCTTCAGGAAACACCGTCGTGTTTGTATTTATATCGTGGTAAAAGAGTTTGTTTCTTAAAGAGCCTTCAATGCGTTTAGTAGCATAACCTGCAATAATGTCATTATCATTGATTGCAAATGCTTTACCTCCTTCCCAATCATCTTGCTGGTTTATAAAGTCAACTACCTCACCGTCTTTATAATAAGTTGGCATACTGTAGATTCTATTATCGTTGTCAATATCTCGGGTATCTGAAGACCCTACAGCAATACCATTACTATTCACAGCTAATGCAATACTATTAAATGGAGTTCTGTCTTCATCTTCTTCCGGAGTAAGCGCTAAACCTAGCAACTCTGTTGAAGTCACATTATAAGTGCTGTCTAGAGTCCATTTAACCGCTGTTTTATTAAACACACCTCGCGTATTTCGAGAATTAATTAACTCGATACAAGCCATAACTGGCTCATCAAGGCCATCACAATTGTCTGTAATTGTGGTTTGTCTCTCAGCAGGAATACTAACCGATACATTACCAACAACAATGTAACCAGTGTCAGTGGCAACAATATCAGATGCTTTACTAGTCCCACCGTGTTCAGTAAATTCTGGTAAAAGCGGCACTTCAACACCACCAGCAGAGATTAAAATTCCGCGCTCTATAAACTCACGAGTAAACCACGTTTCTTCATCAGTTTCGCCATCTGGTGTAAAGCTCACTTTATCAAATGCTGCACTTCCCCAACCAACCGTAGTACCGTCTTGCGCTACACCTGTATAAAAGTTACTTACTGATCGAGTTAGCCCATCATAATCAAGTGAAGATTCATCGAAAAGAGACTGCTCAGTTATTAAACCGTTATTATAGCTTGTAGCAATAAGCGAACTGATTTTTTGATATTCAAAATCTTCAGACCGAGAAGATAGAAAGCCAACCATAAAAGTATGTGCGTCAGCATTAGTGTAAACAGCATCATTATTTTCTATATCATCGAGGGTAAAGGTTATTTCTTTATCAATGTTTTCAAACCTTTTAACTTCGGTGTCGTATGCGCTCTTTATTATATTATCTGTAAAGTCGATATAACTAATATCAATAGGTAGGTTAAACAATCCGTTAGCTTGACCTATAATATGGCCGTTTTCACTCACATCAGTAACATAAGTATGTTTGGCAGCTTCAAAGTCACCTAATTCGGTTAACTGGTACGTTGCACTTAATGCTGATGTACTCAGTGTGGCTAAAACACTGGCCGCGAGTAATTTATATTTCATTTTATTCCTTACTACTGATTCTTTAATTCTTCAAGTTCTTCCCAACGCTCAAAAGCGGCTTCAAGGTCAGACTCAAGTTGGGCTAAATGGTTCAATTCCTTGGCTGTTATATCACTGTCTTGCTTGAAAAAATCTTCATGACTTACTCGTTCTTGTTGTTTTTCAAGTTCAGCTTCAAGTTGCTCCATTTTATTAGGTAGTTGCTCTAGTTCAAGTTTTAATTTGTAAGAGAGTTTAATTGCTTTGTTATTGCTTTTAACTGGCGTTGGCTCTGTTTTTTCAACTTTTTTGACTGGATGCTTTTGCAACTCTTTGTGCTGCTCCGCCAAATAGTTGGTATAAGCTTCATAATCACTGTAGCCACCAACTATATCAGTAACTTTGCCGTTACCTTCAAATGCCCAAACACTCGAACAGGTATTATCAATAAACTCTCGGTCGTGACTTACTATAAGCACAGTACCTTGATATTGGTTAATAATATCTTCAAGTAGCTCTAATGTTTCAATATCTAAGTCATTGGTAGGCTCATCGAGCACTAATATATTTGAAGGTTTCAAAAATAACTTGGCTAATAACAACCTGTTTTTCTCACCACCTGAAAGTGCTTTTACCGGTGTACGAGCACGTGCTGGCGGAAATAAAAAGTCTTGTAAATAGCCTAACACGTGACGTGAGCGTCCGCCCATCATCACTTCTTGCTTACCTTCAGCAACGTTATCTTGAACGGTCGCTTCTTCATCAAGCTTCTCACGGTACTGATCGAAATATGCAAACTCTAAGTTAACACCTTGCTTTATTTCACCACTGTCTGCTTTTAAATCACCAAACAATAATTTTAATAGCGTTGTTTTACCAATACCATTAGGCCCCACCAAACCAATACGATCGCCACGCATCACTAAGGTAGAGAAATCATCAGCTATCACTTTGTCTTTAAATGCATGATTTAAGTGTTTAGCTTCAAATACTAGTTTACCTGAACGATCCGCTGTTTCGATATTGAAATCAGTTTTACCTACTTGTTCCACACGTTGTTTACGTTCATTACGTAATTGTTTCAGCTCACGAACACGGCCTTCATTACGGGTTCGACGAGCTTTAACACCTTGGCGGATCCACGCTTCTTCTTCCGCTAAGCGTTTATCAAACAATGCATTTTGTGTTTCTTCTACTTTTAAATCATGCGCTTTTTGTTCTAAGTAAGTGGCATAATCACCAGGATAAGAAATTAGCTTACCGCGATCTAAATCTAAAATACGTGTAGCAACAGCTCGAATAAATGCACGGTCATGAGATATAAATACAATGCCGCCTTTAAATTCTTTTAGGAATTGCTCTAACCACATTACACTTGTCATATCCAAGTGGTTAGTAGGCTCATCGAGCAGTAATAAATCAGGCTCACTCACTAAAGCACGCGCTAATGCAACTTTACGTAACCAACCACCAGAAAGCGACTCAAGTTTCGCATCAGGAGTTAGCTCTAATTGAGTAAGTACAAGTTGAATTCGGCTATCAAAACGCCAGCCATCTGCCGCCTCTAATTTATTAGATAAACGCTCTAATTTATTTAATAGTTGATCAGTGCAATCTGTTTGCAATTGTGTGCTTACATGATGAAAATCAATCAGTAAGTTAGCAATTTCAGGCATACCTTGGGCAACGTAATCAAATACAGTGCCACTAGCCCCTTTAGGTGGATCTTGCTCTAAACGCGATATTTTTAAGCTACCAACTTGGTTTATTTCGCCATCATCAAGTATTACTTGACCGTCGAGTACTTTTAAAAGCGTTGATTTACCTGCACCATTGCGACCTACAATACACACACGTTCGCCACTTTCGATTACTGCATCTGCATTATCAAGTAATGGGTGTGTACCGTAAGCTAATTGTGCTTTTGAAATTCTAATTAAATCCATAGTTAATCTTTACTCTTATTCTGCTTGCGCTAAAAACTGCTGCGCCTGAGGTGCAGTAAAAGGCCAAAATAATTGTTGGCCTTGTTGATTTTTTAAAACCGGAATGCTTATTTGATACTCTAAAATTAATGCGTCATCGCTCATAATATCAATAAGTTGTAATTCATCGGTTGATGAAAGTAACGGTTTTAACAGCTGCTCTGCTTGCTCGCACAAGTGGCAGCCGTCGGTGTGATATAAAATCCACTTAGCCATGTTTAATTAACCAGCTATTATGAATTTTTTTATTTCGTTTAAAGTCAGGAGATAAGGTTTTTTCAGAAATATTTTCTGCTTTTAACCCTAACCCCATCAAGCCAACTTCATCCATTACAAAACCGCGTTTATTATTAGAGAATATTAGCGTACCCGATGGGCTCAATATTTTTTTAACCCAAGTTAACAGCTTAATGTGGTCGTTTTGTACATCAAACGCGTCTTTCATTCGTTTAGAATTTGAAAAAGTAGGCGGATCTAAAAAGATCAGGTCATACTGCCCTTGTGCATACTCTAGCCATTTTAAACAATCTGCTTGCTCAAAACGATAACGTGTATTGCTAATATCGTTAAGCGCAAAGTTATCTTGACCCCACTTTAAGTAGGTTTTAGATAAATCAACGGTAGTAATCGCTTTTGCGCCACCAATGGCTGCATGAACTGAGGCGGTTCCTGTGTATGCAAACAGGTTCAAAAAGCGCTTATCTTTTGCGTTTTCTTGAATGTAACGACGTGCAAGGCGATGATCTAAAAATAGCCCCGTGTCTAAGTAGTCAAATAAATTAACTTTAAACTTAGCACCAAACTCTTCTACTACCATGGTTCTATTTTGCTTAGCCATGGGTGTATATTGCTCTTCACCTTTTTGCTTTTTACGTACTTTTACAGCAATGTTTTCAGGTGCAATATCAAGTTGTTGTGCTGTCAAGCTAATAACATCTTGTAAACGCTTCTCAGAGGTTTTTTCATCAATCTCTTTCGGTGCTGCGTATTCAAAAATAACCGCTGAATCACCATAAATATCAACCGCAACGTTGTATTCAGGAATATCTGCATCGTAAACACGATACGCATGGACTTGATTTTGCTTAAGCCAATTTTTTAAACCTTGCTTGTTCTTTTTCAGGCGATTAGCAAATGCCATCGAGCCTTCGAAGTTTAAAGCGGGTTTGTCATCAGAGGTAAGGCTGACTTGCTTGTCATCAAGCTGATACAGGTTTAATTCAACATCAAGGGGGCCATTTTTAAATTTATAGCGTTTTTGCTTCACTAATTTAAGTAATTTAAACAGGCTTTCATCCATGCCCAGTAGAGCGAGTTTCCAATGATTAAAGTGCTTTTTAAAACCAACACCTAAGCTACGATGCAAGTTTACAAGTTCAGCCATAGAACCAATACGCTCACCATAAGGTAAGTTAGAAATAACAACACCCGGCAATTTTGCAACGCTCGTCAGTTTTGTCGCATCGCTTTGCTTAAATTTAATCACCGTATCAAGCTCTGCACGCTGCGCATTAGCAATCGCTTTATCAAGTACTTGTGCATCGTAATCATGGCCAATTAACCATAATTTAGGATCAGTAATATTCGCTAAAAGTTGCTCTTTAAGTTCTTTGAATTTTGCCACTCTAAAGCTGGGTAAACGCTCAAACGCGAACCCTTCACGGAATAATCCAGGCGCTTCATTACGTGCCATTCCAGCCGCTTCTATTAAAATAGTGCCGGCACCACAACATGGATCGAATAGTGGTTGATTGACATTTTCAAGCCAGCCACTACGTTTTATTATTGCCGCAGCTAAATGCTCTTTTATGGGGGCTTTGCCTTGACCTTGACGGTAACCACGCTCTGATAAACGCGGCCCTGAGTAATCAATATAAAGTGAAACGCCATGACGATTTAAACGTGCAACCACTCGCACATTGGCATCTTGCTTATCTACATTTGGTCGCTGTTCAAATAAATCGTTAAAGTAATCAACAATCGCATCTTTAATTACTAAACCAGAAAACTGGGTATTTTTAAGTGAATCGTTTGTGCCATTAAAATCAACAGCAAAAGTTTGTGTTGGGCCAAACCATTCTTGCCAAGGTTGTAAGCGTGCAAATTTGTACAAGCTGTCTTTGTCATTTACGCCTTCTTTTTCTTCAATAAGCATAAGTACACGCGTAGCAAAGCGTGTAGATAAACACACTTTTTGCGCTAGCAATGAGTCAGCCTCAAAGCGAACAGAACCCACAGTTTGCTTTGACACCGTAGCGCCAAGTTCTGTAAGTTCATCAACCAATAAATTTTCGATTCCGATAGAAGTAAGTGCGATAAATTGCAAAGTAAAAACCCTTAATAGCTAATTGCGCGGGATTATAACATAGGTTTGCGTACAAATACGCCTTAAACAAGCCTCAAAGACTAAATTAGGCTAAGCTGTTTGGCTATCATACTGTGAGGTAATTAAGGGGTGAACTCGGTTGTTTAAAACGCGGATAACTTCAAACTGGGCAAGTGATAGATTGTCATCTAGTGCAAAGGTTTCACTTAAATTAATGCACACAGAAGCATCTGGACAATGCTCTATAATTAAAAACTCGCCAGTTTGTGATTCTGAGCTTAAATTAATAACCGCTTCAGTACTAGGTGTACTACCAGTATACGGTTTAAAAAACCAACTTTTTGCCAACACTGGTTTTAATTGAAATTTAACTGCCGTTGCATTGAGCGCTATTTGGCATAACTGGGCAGGGTTCCATAAATTAAACTGCGCAAGGTAATAATAAACTTGCTCATAAAAGGCTGCATCTTCAAGGCTGAAGTATGGGTTTTCAAAAGCACAATCGGTGAGCTGTCTAAGCTTATAAGGTGTACAAAGTTGCATATCGTCATTTAAATCAAGCAGTAAGCGGTTTTTTTCAGCACACGCTATCCACTGCCATTGCTTTGACGCTTGTAACATTTGCTCCTCCCTACTTAGTACTTAAAAAATAAAATAAGACAATAAGCTTAGAGTATAGCTGCTTTTGACCATTTTTAAAACGTCTTTTTAGAACATTTATCGAACGATCAAAAGCTTACATAACTGATCCTTATAAGCCGTTAATGATCGACTTGACCAATTGCGGTCCTTTGTATATGAAACCGGTATAAACTTGAACTAAATCTGCACCCGCATTAAATTTTTCTTTTGCTGATTTAGCATCATCAATCCCCCCCACACCAATAATAGGTAACTGATTGTTTGTTAAACGCTTGAGTTCAGAAACAACATGGGTGGAACGCTCCCTAACTGGCGCTCCTGATAAACCGCCTGCCTCATCAGCATACTGCTGACCTTGCACTAAGCTACGCTCTAAGGTGGTATTTGTGGCTATAACACCATCAATTTTATTATTTAACAGTGACTCGCTCACTTGTTCAATTTGAATTGGATCTAGGTCTGGCGCAATTTTAACCAACATAGGCACATGCTTATTATGCTTGGCAATTAAATCAAGCTGTTCGTTTTTCAAGCTTTGTAATAAGTCATCTAATGCTGCGCCATATTGCAGGTCTCGTAAGCCAGGGGTATTGGGTGATGAAATGTTTACAGTGATGTATGATGCATGCTCAAACACTTTACGCATACAGTGAATGTAATCATCTTTACCCTGCTCATTTGGTGTATCTTTATTTTTACCAATATTGATACCTAAAATACCATCGTATTTAGCTGCTTTAACATTGTTAACTAAATTATCAACACCTTTGTTATTAAAGCCCATACGATTAATAATTGCATTTGACTGCGGCAACCTGAATATCCGCGGCTTATCGTTCCCCACTTGAGGACGCGGTGTTACTGTACCCACTTCTACAAAGCCAAAACCCATTTGAGCGAATGCCTCTATACACTCCGCATTTTTATCAAGACCTGCAGCAAGCCCTACTGGGTTTTTAAATTCGAGGCCTAAAAAGTTCACTGGTTTATTTGCCACGCTTTGTGACCATGCAGCACTCAATGGCGTGTTAGCAAAGCGACGTAAGTTATTAAGAGCAAAATCATGGGCCCACTCCGCATCACGGGTAAACATAAAACGGCGAGCTAAATCGTAGAACATGAATATAATCCTCTTAAAATTGTAGACAAAAAAATACCTCAGACAAGGCTGAGGTATTATATAACAAAAACTGTTTAACGATTAGTTTTAATCATTAGCAGTTTGTTACTTTGCTGATGTATCACAGTTGTGACCAAGTAACATGAGCTCTCTTAATGCCACTGAGAACTTAGCAAAATCGTGACTTTGCGATGTTTTAAACTCTGTCAACATTTGCTTCCAACGTTGAAGTAACAGATCTTGACTATCCATCCATTGTTCAATTTGACCATCTACATCACTGCTTTCACCTTCAAAGCTGTTTAATACCACTTCTGACAAGGTGCGTTGCTGCCAATCTAACTCTTCACGATATGATGCACGCGCTAATGCCTGCCAATGGTTAGAAACCGGTTGATTAGTGATTTGATCTAAGAACCAATGTAGTCCCATTTGCGCACCTAATTTAAAGTAAGTGTGCGACACCATATCGATTTTACGATTAGAGTTTTGAGCAATTTGCGTTAAATCCATTACCGAGAACAAGCTTGATAACGACACAATGCGCTGTGCGATATCTGTAGGTACACCGCTTTGTGTTAGTTCTTCACGGGCACTTACAATACGATCGCTTTCTGTTTTAACGATGTATTTAGTTAAGTTTTCACTTAAATCGGCAAATGTTGGTGAGAAAATTTCAATCGCTTGCTCAATTGATTGTGCTTTCGTGCGATGACGAAGGAACCAACGTGTAGCGCGACGAACTGTACGACGTAACTGGTATAACATTTCTGTTTGTACGTTCGATGGTATTTTATTATCTAAATCACTAATAGATAACCATGTTTCACGCATTTGGAAAATTTCACTTGCGATTGAATAACACAATGCAATTTCAGCTTCGTTTGCACCGGTTTCTTCATTCATTCGCACCATAAAGTTTAAGCCCATATCATTAACAATATTATTTGCTAACTTAGTGGCAATAATCTCTTTGCGTAGTGGATGATTATCCATAGCATCATTAAACTTCTCACGTAATGGGCGCGGGAATGATTTAACTAATAACTGACGGTAATATGGATTCTCAGTAATTTCATCCGTTACCAAAGACTCTTTTAGCACCATTTTCGCGTAAGAAACTAATACAGATAGCTCAGGGCGTGTTAAATCTTTACCTGCAGCGGCGCGCTCTGCTAACTCTTCATCTGTAGGAATAAACTCAATTGCACGGTCTAGCTTACCGTCTTTTTCAAGTGCATGAATAAAGCGAATTTTTTCTTTAAGCGTTGAGGTCCCTTTAGATTGAGTGATCGATAAAGTGTGCGTTTGACGATAACAATCTTTAAGTACTAATTCAGACACTTCATCGGTCATTGAGTAAAGTAACTCATCACGTTGCTTACGCGTTAAGTCGCCTTCAGCAACTAAACCATTAAGTAAAATTTTAATATTTACTTCGTTATCTGAACACGCAACACCACCTACGTTATCGATGAAGTCAGTATTTACACGACCGCCTTGAGCTGCAAATTCAATACGACCTAATTGAGTTGCACCTAAGTTACCGCCCTCGCCAAATACTTTAGCCCCAAGGTCTTTACCATTAATGCGCAGCGCATCGTTAGCACGATCTCCAACATCTGCATCCGTTTCTTTCGAATGCTTAATGTAAGTCCCTATACCACCATTCCACAATAAATCATGGTCCATCATTAATGATGCTTTGATCAACTCATTTGGCGTCATGCTGGCTTTTTTAGTGCCTAACATCTTTTTCATTTCAGGCGTAAGCGTAATCGACTTAGCAGCACGCGAGAAAATACCACCACCGCTTGAAATTAGCTCTTTATTGTAATCTTCCCATGATGAACGTGGTAAATTAAATAAACGTTCGCGCTCTGGATAAGAAGCCGCTGCATCTGGATTTGGATCAACAAAGATATGTAAATGGTTAAACGCCACTTGCAAACGAATGTGCTTAGATAACAACATACCATTACCAAATACATCACCGGCCATATCCCCGATAGCAACTGCCGTAAAATCTGTGGTTTGACAGTTAATATCCATTTCACGGAAATGACGTTTTACAGACTCCCATGCACCACGAGCCGTAATACCCATCTTCTTATGGTCATAACCTACTGAACCACCTGATGCAAACGCATCACCTAGCCAGAAGTTATATTCGTTTGCGATGCCATTGGCAATATCAGAGAATGTTGCTGTGCCTTTATCCGCTGCTACTACTAGGTACGCATCGTCTTCATCATGGCGTGTAACATCAACAGCAGGTACAATTTCACCACGGTCAATATTGTCTGTGATATCTAATAAACCACGAATGAAGATTATATAACATTCTTGGCCTTCTTTAATAAACGCTTCACGTTCACTAGGTAGTTGTTTACATACAAATCCACCTTTTGAACCTACCGGTACAATCACGGTATTTTTAACTTGTTGCGCTTTTACTAAGCCAAGTACTTCTGTACGGAAATCTTCACGACGATCTGACCAACGCAATCCACCACGGGCAACTTTACCAAAACGTAAATGCACACCTTCAACACGTGGAGAATAAACAAATATCTCAAACGCTGGCACAGGTAGTGGGACTTCTGGAATTAAACTTGGCTGAATTTTAAGTGAGATGTACGACTTAAATTTGCCTTCAGCATCTTTTTGGAAGTAGTTAGTACGTAATGTAGCAACAATCATATCAACGTATAAACGGATAATACGATCATCATCAAGGTTCGCTACGTTTTCTAACTCTGCATAAATTTCTAAGCCTAGTTTTTCAAGTGTTTTAGCACTTGCAGGGCTTTTTACAGAGAACTTTTTAGAGAATAAGTTAACAATTTTAGCGGCAATATGCGGGTAATTTGCAAAGGTGCTTTCAATATACGTTTGCGAGAAAGTAACCCCTATTTGGCGCATGTATTTCGCGTATGCACGTAAAATTGATGATTCACGACCCGTTAAACCACCCATTAACACTAGACGGTTAAAGCCATCGTTTTCTAAACGGTTTGCCCATACACTGGTTAATGCAGCGCGAAAACGTGCAGAGATCTTATCAAAATCAGCCATCCCTTTGCTGTCAATTAGCATAGAGAAGTCCATGACCCAATTTACGCCACCATCACTAGTTTTAACCGAGTATGGCGTTTCACCTACAACACGTAGACCAAAGTTTTCAAGCATTGGCATAACATCAGATAAATGAATTGGCTCATCTTTATGGAATAAGCTTAAACGCACAATATTGCTGCTTGCTTCTTCTTGTGGACGATAAAATAGCATTTCTAACTTATTATCATCGCTTAGCATTTCTAGCTTTTCAATATCGACCACTGCAGCGCTAGGTAATACTTCTTCTTTGTATGAGCGTGCAAAGGCATTGCAATATTTACGGTTTAATTCATTACCACGGGCCTCACCAGCAGATTCAAGTAAGGCTGATTGTAATTTATCTTCCCATGTACGAGCGGCTTCTATTAGGTTGTTTTCTATGTCTTTCACGTTATATTCAATATTGTTGTCGGTCACACGAACAGTGTAATGGGTACGCGCCAGTGTAGACTCAGAGAAATAGGTAGTAAATTCGACTTTAACGTCAGAATTAAATGCGTTAGCTAAAATAGCTTGCGTTTCGCGGCGAAGCGCTGTGTTATAACGCTCACGAGGTACATAAACCATGCATGATAAAAAACGGCCATATGCATCTTTACGAACAAATAAACGACACATATCGCGTTCTTGTATTTGCAACACGCCCATGGCAACTTCTAGTAACTCATTCTCACGAGCTTGTACCAGTTCGTCACGTGGGTAGGTTTCTAATATATTTAATACGGCTTTGTATGCATGTGTCCCTTTAGCGAAGTCACACATATCCATAATACGATTAATTTTACTTTTAAGAACCGGTACATCAGCAGCGCTATTGTTGTAAAAGTTTGATGAAAACAAACCGATAAAACGATCTTCACCAATAACATTGCCTTTGTCATCAAAACGTTTTACACCCACATAATCTATGTAAGCTGGGCGATGAACGCGAGACAATGAATTAGTTTTAGTTAAAATTAATAGGTTACTACTGCGTGCTTCTTGGCGAGCCACTTCAGGTAACTCAGAAAGCAAACGTGTATGCTCAGCATCAGAGTTTTTCATTAACCCTAAGCTGGTATCCATTTTACCTTTTAATTGATAGTCGCCCTGAACTGGTGAAAGTTCATATTGGCGATAACCCATTAATGTAAAGTTGTCTTTTACTAGCCAATCTAAAAACTCAACGGTTTCATTTATTTCATTGTCATTTTTATCTTTATGGCTTTTTGGCAAGCTTTTGCTTACCGCGATTAATTTTTCGCGAATAGGCTGCCAATCTTCAACCGCAACCGATACATCAACAAGTACTGATTCAAGCTCTTTTTTGAAAGACTCAATAACAGTTGCATCTGTTTGACGGTCAATTTCTATAAAGAATACAGTTTTTGTTGATGTTGATTCTTGCTCTGCTTTTAAGCTTGATAACCCAGATATTTTTTCGTTTTTATCACGTTGAATTTTCAGTGGACTATGAAGAAGTAAGTGAGAGGCGATGTTTTCTCGTGTCATGGCCATACGTACAGAGTCAACTAAAAACGGCATGTCTTTAGCAATGATCTCTACAATGGTATGTGATGACTGCCAGCCATCTTTTGCCACTTCAGGGTTGAAAACGCGAATAACTGCGTCATCTGATGTATTTTTTTCTAGCGAATTCCAAAGGCTGAGTGCAGCACCATATAAGTCACTGTCGTTGCGATTTGCCAAATCCTCTTTAGACATATTGCTGTACAAGGCTTTGGCGAATTTCTCAACGAGTAACACATTATCAGCGCGAACTTTTTTCTGGATAAGCTTACAGACGTTATCTAAAATAACCGAGGCTTGGCCTTCATTTCGTGTCATTGTATGTTCCTTAATCTATCACTGCTAGTTTAGCAGAATATTTGTACAGCCATTTATTAGCGTGGAGTCAGTTAAATTCTAACCCTTTTAAAACTAATAAACAGCCTTTTCGATGAAAACATTTTAAGCATTTCAGCTATTTGGTCATCTATTCACAAAATATAGATATAAATGGCCATTACTGGCCATTTTGGAGCAAATTTATTCACCTTATTTTTTCTGGTCGGTCCAGAGCAAGCTACCAATTGCAGGTAAAAGTAATACAGCACCCAACATATTTACTAAAAACATGAAGGTAAGCAGAATTCCCATATCAACTTGAAACTTCAAATCAGAAAAAATCCACGTACTAACACCAATTGCTAATGTAATACCAGTAAATAACACCGCACTACCACGTTCAACTAATGCATTACGATAAGCAATACTCAATGGCACGTTTTGTTTTAACTGCCCCATCATCGATGACAAAATATAAATACCGTAATCAACACCAATACCTACGCCCAAAGCAATTACTGGTAAGGTTGAAACAGTTAGACCAATCTCAAGCTGAACCATAAGTGCTTGCGCAAGAGTGGAGACTATGTACAAGGGTAATACCACTGCAATAGTCGCTTTTACGCTCTTAAAGCTAAGTAAGCATAAAATAATGACCGCACCATAAACATAGATCATCATAGGGATTTGTGCAGCTGAAACAGATTCATTCGTTGCAGCCATCACACCTACAGGGCCTGATGCCAATTTGAAAGCAAGCTTGTCTGTGCCCTCTTCAACAGCAAATTGTTTTACCTTTGCAATCACGTTATCAATAGTTTGTGCTTTGTGATCATCTAAAAATATAATCACGGGCATTACTGAACAATCACCGTTTAATAACCCTGTGCTGGTTTCAACGCGAGAGGTTGACTGCACTAAACTGGCAGAATTGCGCGGCAAACTTTGCCACTTTAAATTACCCTCGTTATAACCGGCATTAACTGATTGTGCCACTGAGCTTAGGCTGACCGCTGATTGTACACCAACTAAATTTTCAACCTTATACTGAAAGCGCGATATACGCTCCATGACGTCATGCTCGGTACACGCAGCAGGATATGCTTCCACAATGACTTTTAAAATATCCGAAGAAATAGTGTATTTGTCCGATATTAAGAAAGTATCTTGGTTGTAACGTGCATCTTGGTGCAATGATGGTGCCCCAGCATGTAAATCACCAATACGCATTTTGTCTGCTTGCCAATAGCCCAGTGCAAATAAAACCAGAGTGAAACCAATAATGATTTTTGCTGTTTTTGGGTCGGTTGCTTTAACCAACAAATCGCGCATTGCATCGAGTATGTTCGGTTTATTAGCATCACCTGATTGAATATGGATGCTGTTTTCAAAGCGCATATACGACGCCCACACTGGCAACAAAATCAGATTAGTAAATATAATCACTGCCACACCTAAACTGGCAGTAATAGCAAGTTCACGAATAATACCGATATCAATGGTTAATAGGGTTAAAAAGCCAACCGTATCAGATAACAACGCAATCCCACCAGGCACAAGTAAAGCTCTAAAGCTTGATTGGCAACATATTGCTGTAGACTTACCCTCAGCAACCTTTTTACCAATGGCGTTAATCATCTGTACACCGTGGCTTACACCAATAGCGAAGACTAAAAATGGCACTAAGATAGACATAGGATCAAGACCGAAGCCTAAGCTAGAAAGCAATCCTAACTGCCAAATT
The DNA here is from genome assembly GCF_005887175.1 of Pseudoalteromonas sp. S1612. Classification (GTDB taxonomy): domain Bacteria; phylum Pseudomonadota; class Gammaproteobacteria; order Enterobacterales; family Alteromonadaceae; genus Pseudoalteromonas; species Pseudoalteromonas undina. The sequence continues at coordinate 131,859 of NZ_PNDH01000019.1, forward strand.
ACCGCAATAATTGAACACACAATCGGTAAGATAGTAAGTTTTAAGCTGCCACAAAATAGCCATACCATGACAAAAGTAAACGCAATTGCAATGGCAAAAAATAATACAACCCCTTTTGCGCCCTCGGCTATATCGCCGGCCATTTTTGCAAAACCAATAATATGAATACTGATCTTTTCGGTACTTAGAGGCTCACGAATTTCGCTTTCTAATTTTTTTGCAAAAGCGAGAGTGTCTAATTTTTCTTGTGTTTGCGGATCAGTCTCCAACAGTTGGGCGGTGACCATAGCACACGAATAATCGCTTGCTATCATACGACCCACTACTTTGGCCTTTTCAATGTTCTCTTTAACAATTCCTAAGCCTTGCTTATCGGCTTTAAAGTTGGCTGGTATAATAGGCCCGCCAGCAAAGCCGTCTTCAACGACTTCAACAAAGCGCGCACTAGGTGAAAATATTGAATTTACTAAAGGACGATTTACTCCTGGAATAAAGTAAAGTTGGTCATGCACAGCTTTTAATTGAGTAAAAAATTCAGGGTTAAAAATATCACCACTGTCATCACATACTGAAATTAAAATACTATTAGCGCCGCCAAACTGTTTTTCATGTTTGGTGTACACCTTCATATAATCATGGTTAAGCGGAATATTTTTATTAAATGACGCATCAAGCTGAATCTGCGTTGCTTTAAAAACCAATAAACAGGTGATCAACACAAAACTTATGAGCACCACTAAGCGGTGTCTAAAAATCGCTTTTTCTAAAAAATCTAAAATTGCTTGCATTAAGGGGTCAACTCCTTCACTTTAATGCCGTTTTCTGTTGCCATGATCAGTTTATCTTTAACAATCACGCCATCAAGAATCGCTTTACCATCAGCCAACTGCTCGTACGACAACACATCATCTTTAAGGTGAAAAATAACACCGCTATTAGCCAATAATAGCCATTGTTTATTATTATAATTAATGATGCTATTTACAGTAGCTGTTTTATCATTGTCTAAGTGCTGCCAGTGCTGACTGTCGGTTTTATTTAGGAAAATATTACCACGTAACCCCGCGACGATTTGTTGCGATGAATCAAAAGCAAAACCAAAAAACGAGCCAGGATAAATTTCATCTAAACGTTGCCATGTTTGGCCATCGTCATCACTTTTTGCCATTAAGCCCATCTCTCCCACTAGTATTAAACCCGTACTAGTCGGTTCTATGCGGTTAAAATGTGGCAAAATAGACGAGGTTTCTATTTCATACCCTTCGGGATCGGTTTCTTTTAAATCGTTTAAGTACGCTCTATCTTCACTAAATAACAGTGAATCTAAAAAGCGTTTTTGCCAATGTTTTCCGCCATCACTTGTTTGATAAAACATACCGTAAGCGCCAACCGCATAGCCATTTAAGTCATCTTTAAAATAAATATCTAAACAGGGTTTATCTAAACTTGGTTTTGCTTGTTGTAACTGCCAGTTTTCACCACCATCGGTGGTATTAATAATTGTGGCGTCATGTCCACATGCCCAGCCATTAGAATCATTAGTAAATTCAACCGCTGTTAGTAATACTTGTGTAGGTACCAATTTCGCTTGTTGCCAATCGCTACCATCAATACTTTTAATGACCGTCCCATGTTTACCTACAGCAATAAGCCCTGCTGAAGTTTGGGTAATATCGGTAAGGAGTGTTTTATCTGCATTAATTGCGCTAATCGCACTTTGAGGTGCGTCTTGTGCAAAACTCGCACCGCTTAGGATCAGGCTGGCATAGACCAAATACTTCATAAATTAAATTCGCCTTGAACTGAGGATTTGTTTGTCTGTTATAAAGAGGAAAACCTGTGCGTTAATAGACAAACGCGATGTGAAAGAAAAAAGGCACCTAGGAAACTAGGTGCCTGCTTTTATACTATCTGCCAGCGCGACGTAAAGCGCTCGATGTAAACTCATTGTCATTAAATGACTGAGAAAAGTCATACATCTTTTCTTGGTTATCTAGACCAATGGCTAAGTAGCGACGTGAATTAAGATCGTGGTATACCTCAAGCGTACTCCACTGTGTCGGTACTTCATAGTAGTTAAGACCATAAGCCATTGCTACACGATAAAGTTGGTCACGATTATCGTAAATATCGGTAACATGAACTTGCCAACTGTCTTCGTCAATGTAGAAAACACGTTTTTTGTAAATATGACGGGTGTCATCTTTTAAGTTTGCTTCAACAACCCATACACGGTGTTTTTCGTAACGTGTATGCTCAGGGTTGATATGGCCAGGCTTTAAAATATCATCATAAGTTAGCTTGTCGCTGTGAAGCTTGTAGCTATTATATGGGATGTAAAGCTCTTGCTTACCTTTTAGCGTCCAGTTATAACGATTTGGCGAGCCATTGAACATATCAAAGTCATCAGTTGTACGTAAGCTATCTGCTGCTGTACCCGGTGCATCGTATGCTACATTAGGTGCACGACGCACACGGCGCTGACCTGAATTGTACGTCCACGCTTGGCGCGGCGTTAAAATTTGGTCCATAGTTTCATGCACCAATAACGCGGTCCCTGCCAAACGGGCTGGCTCTGTCACTTGCTGTTTAAACTTAAACAAAATATTAGAATCTTGTAGTTCAGCCGGAGTAGCACTTGGATCTGAATACTTAACTAATAACTGCTCATCAAAACCAACATAGTTATATGAACCCGATGCCGTCGGTGCTGCCTGACCACCAAAACGCTCAATAGACTGACCACGGTAACGAAGTAAATGGTTCCAAATTGCTTCTAAACCCGTTTTAGGGATTGGAAATGGAATACCAATAGCTGTACTTTTAATACCATTTCCGCCTTCAACTAATTCAGCAGACGTTGCAAACTTTTTGGTTGCATCGTACACAAATTGTGGAAAAGACGCAGAACGACGGGTTTCATACACTGGCATTTTAAACGTATCTGGGTACGCTTCAAATAACGCGATTTGTCCTGGGCTTAAGTTTTCTTTGTATTTATCAATATTACTTTTATCAATAGTGAATAATACTTTATCGGTTGCATAAGGGTCCAAGTGGTGCATACCCGGTTCATAACCTGCTGGAGCAGCAGTAATACCGCCATTCCATGCTGGGATTGAGGCATCAGCATTCGCTGCTTTTTCCGCACCAATTGGACTTAAGTCTTTACCAAGGCGCGCAGCTTCTTCTGGGCTAATTTTAGCCAGCGCTGCGTGGCTTGCAAACAAACTACAAAACGCTGTAGCAATGAGGGTAGGTTTTTTAATCATAATAATGTTACCCCTAGATAGAATATTTTAAGTTAAAAGAAACGTAATCTCGGTCAGAGAAAGTGTTGGTGTCGCCACCACCCCAAAATGAGTTGTAACTTACATCCAAAGACCATGCATTTTGGTAATTAAAGCTCATGGTAGCACCTAGCGACTTACGATCTTCAATGAATAAGAACATTGGATCCGGCGTATTACCATTTACATCATGCGAAAATACAAAACGTGGTGAAAAGTTAATACCGTTATAAAGGTTAAAGTAGTCACCTTTAGCAATTAGGCGATAGCCCCAAGATGAAGCCGTAGCAAACGATTTTTGCTCAGGTCCATTAGATAATGCCATATGTAGTGAAGAGTAATCTGAACTACCAGGCCCCTGAATAACACCACTTCGGCCAGTACCAGAGACATTTAAACGGATCTCATCGTACTCGGGCATGTTATTAATACGAACACCACCAATTTCACCCACAACAGCCCAACTATCAGCGCCTAATGAAGGACCAAATAGATGTGTTGCCGTAAACTGTAATTGTGACGTATTGCGTTCGATATAACCTTTGGCTAACTCGCCTGGCCCAACAACACTTGCAGCATCACCTTTACTCATTTGCGAAATACCTGCAAACTCAGGGCGTAAACCAGCAATAGCTAACTGCTCAGGCATCGCAGCGTAAAGTAGCTCTACGTCATCGATTTGCAGCGGTTCGTCTTCACGAAAAGTAAACTCACCCGCAAACGCTGTTTCACCAAGCGAGGTGTTAAAGCTTAAACCGTAAAGTTTAATATCTTCAGGGTATTCGTTAGTTGCTTTAGCAAATGCTTTTAAATCAGATACGTTATCAGAGGTAATTTCTGTGGTAGCAATCATCGCTAAATCTTGTTGTATTGATGCTTGCGTGAAGTTAGATACGCGACCTGAAATAAGTGGACGACGGCTATGGTAATTTACATGGTAAAGTGCCACTTCTGTATCGTTCCACTCGGGTAAAAACATACCTAAGCGTAAACCATATTGGCCGCCATCATCTGGCTCTGTTTTGCCATCGTAGCCTTTGCCTTTTAGCGCGACCTTGGTCGGGTACGCTAAGTACATATTTGCCAATAGCTCTTGGCCAGCTGAGCTTGATGGGTCAATACCTTGGCTCGCAGCCACTTGGCCATAAGTTGCCATTAGATTGTTTAAACTATTTGTTAAAAATGCTAAATCAATATCAGGATTTGAAGTAAAACCTAGCTGTACGTTTTGTTGATAACCGTTTTCTGCAGCAAAATCATTGGTAGAAAAATAAGTCCCTGCTGCCGGTAGACGAGTTTCATGCCACTGGTATTGGTAAAAACCTTCTAAGGTCATGTTTTCTGTAAGCCCTAACGATGCCCACAACATACCAACCGGAATAAACGCTTCTTTTAGCTCAGCACCTGGTGCTTTTAAACGGTCTATATCGACCGGATTAACGTTAATACCATGAGAAATTAACGTACTTTCACCCCAGTTTACTACTTGTTGACCAACACGAATTGAAAGCGGGTTATTACCATCGTTTAAATCAAAGTTCGCCCATACGTAGGCATCAAGTAAACGAAGGTCGGCACAACTTTGCTCTTTAGTATCATCGTCATCACAAGGGTCTACACCTTGCCCTGATGTTGGATTAACATAAGCACGATCGCCGTCCATTAATTCAAAATCGTAAAAATACATAAAACGGGTAAATAAGCCGTAGTTATCTTTACTTATTGATAAGTCATGCGTGCCTTTTAATAGTTTTGAGAAAGACTCACCGCTATCAAAATTTAAACCGCCCGCGTCACCGTTGTTTGAGTAGGACCCTGGTTGAGCCCAGACATCTTGGGATGAATAAATCGTATTGAGTGCTGGGTTGTAACCCGTCCAATCAAATGATGGATTATTACTCTTACCAATCATATCAAAATTTCGGTCTTCTACCCGAATACTCTGACCATATGAAAAGGTAGAATCGAAGGCGATATCAAAACCACCTACCTCAAATGTTGCAGCCTGTGTCTGTGCTGCAGTTAAACCCATAGCCGCAGCTGTTAAGCCGAGTACTATTTTATTTTTAACAAAAAGCGATCTTCTTATCATTTTGGTTCCCCCCTGTCGCGGGTATTTTTTGTGTGATCAAGTTATTGTTTTTAGTGTAATCGTAACGATAGAAGCGAATTAAACAAATTACAAATGGTCGCCTTCAATCAGTTATAAGTTTTTTATTTGTTTGACGTTTACGCATTGGTAAGACGTCATACCAGATAATTTATACACGTAAATTAACAATAGGACAAATCGAAATTAACAAAAAGGCAATATTTGTGTATATCTATATCATAAAAAACAATAGCTAGGCTACTCGTTCGAGACGGATGAACTTGTTTTCATTACTTAAAATAAGTCTAAATCGACCTCGGATCCCTAAACTCGAAATAAAAGGTCGAAGATAATGAGCGGAAAAACGAATTGTTTTACCGCTATCAGCTGTCACTTGGATAGAGCTATACCGTCCATGGTAATAATCCATGCACTTTGTATAGCTCAAATTCATACTAAAATAATGTTCTATCATGATTTATTTTAAGGCTTTTTCAACCTTTTCAAATAAGTCGTCGCTTAAACCTTCTAAATTAGCTAATCGCTCTAATTGTGCTCGCATTGCAGTTGCACGCGTTTCGTCATAACGACGCCATGACATAAACGGCGTTAACATTCGAGATGCATTTTGCGGGTTAATCGCATTAAGCTTAATCAATAAATCGCCAAGTAATGTATAGCCCTTGCCATCTAAACGATGAAACTGTGCCGTATTAAAATGAGAAAAGCTGCCCACTAATGCACGTACTCGGTTTGGATTCGAAAAATCAAAGCAAGGATGCGAGTACAAGGCTTTTATTTTCTCGATAGCATCTTCAGCAGAGTTCATTGCTTGCAAAGCAAACCACTTATCCATTACTAATACATCATGGCGCCATTGAGCGTCAAAATGCTCGAGCAATTGATCTGACAATGGGTGAGCTGCTTTAACCGCACTGCTTAATGCACCGAGTACATTGGTCATATTTGTTGAAGATGCAGCCTGCTCAATTAAACTTGCCGCATCAACACTGTCGGTTTTTGCCAAGTAATGAAGACAAAGCTGTTTCAACGCACGTATTGCAACCGCTTGGGCACTCACACTACCATCATCAATGATTGCCTGGTAACAACTTAAAAACTCACTGTGCAATTGTGTGGCTATTTGCTGTTCAAATAACTCAATGTTTGCCGTTATCTGATCTACCGGTATTATTTCAAATTCAGCAGCTAAGGTATCAAAACTTGGTAACTTCAACAGTTCAGCAATCAATGCTAAATCACCCTCACGTTGAGATAGCAATGTGCGAAGTGCATCAACCACCTCCTCACTCAATGGAGTTTTACTTGCTGAAGTAACATTGGCTTTAAGAGCGTTAATAAATAACTGCTGTTGTGCATCCCAGCGTGAAAAATCGCTACGCGCAAAACGCATAATATGCAGTAAATCCGCTTCACTAATAGATTGATTTAAAATACATGGGGCTGAAAAATCTTCGAGCAATACAGCGGTTGGATTACTGTGAATATTATCAAAGTAAAATGTTTGCGAGCTATTAGTTACATCCAACACATTATCAAGCTGTTTTCCTTGGTATTGCAATGTAATACTTTGCCCCTGAGAGTCTAAAAGCTCAATAGCAAAAGGGATATGTAACATTGCATTATCAGGCTGGTTCGCTGGCGTAAGCTGCTCTACGGTAAGCGAGAATATTTGCGAAGCTTCATCATACTTTTTAGTTACGTTTAGGCGAGGCGTACCACAATGATTATACCAACGCTTAAATTGTGATAAATCAATGGATGATGCATCACTCATTGCTGCAACAAAATCATCACACGTCACCGCTTGCCCATCATGGCGTTCAAAGTACAAAGCCATGCCTTTTTGAAAGTTTTGCTCACCTAAAAGGGTATGCATCATGCGAATTACTTCTGCCCCTTTGTCATATACAGTCACAGTGTAAAAGTTATTCATTTCAATCACTTTTTCTGGACGTATCGGATGAGCCATAGGGCCTGCATCTTCACTAAACTGATGAGTACGCATCACTTTTACAGCATCAATTCTATTAAGCGCACGAGAGCCTAAATCACTACTAAATTCTTGATCTCGAAATACCGTCAAGCCTTCTTTTAAAGACAATTGAAACCAGTCACGACAAGTTACACGATTTCCGGTCCAGTTATGAAAGTACTCATGGCCAACAATAGACTCAATGGTGTGGTAATCTTTATCGGTTGCCGTTTCTTGATTTGCCAACACACATTTACTGTTGAAAATATTTAAGCCTTTATTTTCCATTGCTCCCATATTGAAAAAATCAACGGCAACAATCATGTAAATATCAAGGTCGTACTCTAAATTAAAGCGAGCTTCATCCCAAGCCATCGCTTTTTTAAGCGACGTCATGGCATGCTCTGTTTTTGGTAAATTCCCTTTATCAACAAATAACGCTAAGGTGACGTCTTTACCACTACGTGTTGTGTATTTGTCGTGTAAAACATCAAAGTCCCCAGCTACTAATGCAAACAAATAGCTAGGCTTTTTGAATGGGTCTTGCCATTTTACAAAATGGCGTCCATCTTGCGTTTCACCGCTATCAACTTGATTACCATTTGAAAGTAAATGTGGGAATATTGTATCTGCAATTATAGTGACATCAAAAGTAGAAAGGACATCAGGACGGTCCATATAGTAGGTTATTTTTCTAAACCCTTGCGCTTCACATTGGGTACAGTAAGCCCCGCCCGATAAGTACAACCCCTCAAGTGAAGTATTGGTTTGCGGTGATGTTTGCGTCACTATACTTAGCTGACACTCATCAGGTAGATTATTAATGATTAATTGCTGATTTATAATTTTATAATCTGTAAGCTCCTCACCCTCTACCGACAATGAGATCAAAGTTAAGTCTATGCCATCTAATACCAGTGGCGCATTTGAATCGCCAACGCGCTTAAGTGTTAATAAAGCATTTACCTGAGTTTGTAATGGCTGTAAATCAAACGTCAGCTCAGTGTGTTCGATTGAAAAATGGGGGGCTTGGTAGTCTTTTAGGTATTCTGCTTGAGGTTTTTGTAGTTCAGTCATGTTCACTCCAAAAAAATAGCCCCTTTTAGTGATAAAAGGAGCTACTTAAATTAAGCCGTTTGTTTAGGTTTAATACGTAGTATCTTAATTCCTAAGTAAGCGTAAATCACGGCTAAGAAAGGATTTATAAGGTTAAAGAAAGCATAAAGCGCATAGTCAAACGGATTGATTAATAAAACACTTTGCATATACGCACCACACGTATTCCACGGTATCAGTGGGCTAGTAATTGTACCGCCATCTTCTAGAGTACGTGATAAGTTAACAGGCTTTAAGCCACGCTTTTTGTATTCTTCTTTAAACATCCGCCCAGGTACCACAATGGCAATATACTGATCGGCAGCAATAACATTGGTACCAATACACGTTGCAATAGTGGAGGCGATAAGAGAGCCAGTGCTTTTTGCTATTTTTAGAATACTTTTAACAAATATATCAAGTAGACCCGTTTTTTCCATAATCGCACCAAACATCAGTGCTGTCATGATCAACCATGTGGTTGTTAGCATGCCAGACATACCGCCGCCGCTCAGTAACGAGTCCATTTTCGCATCGCCCGTGTTAATCGTAAAGCCATCAAAAAAGGTGGTCCAAACCAGTTTAAAGTAACCGACAAACTCACCCTGAGTCATGTCTATTTGGCTAGCAATTAAGTCCGATTGAAATAGCATAGCCCACACCGCGCCAATGACAGCACCAATAGAAATGGCAGGAAACGCTGGCATTTTTCGAATAGCAAGTACGAGTAATACAATTAACGGCACCAACATTTCTAAGCCAATGTTAAAGTTTTGCTGAAGAATTGCAGTTATTTGGTCTATTTGACCAGCCTCCCCCGCTGCTGTCGCGTTAAAGCCCATGAAAACAAAGATGATTAATGCAATTACAAAGCTAGGTACTGTAGTCCAAAGCATATGATGAATATGTTCAAACAAATCTGCACCAGCAACCGCTGGAGCTAAATTGGTTGTTTCAGATAATGGACTAAGCTTATCGCCAAAATAAGCGCCTGATATTACAGCACCCGCGGTAACTGTCGGCTCTAAACCCAGTCCTGAAGCAACACCGAGTAACGCAACACCTATAGTTGCTGCTGTAGTCCATGAACTACCAATACTCATTGCTACAATGCCACAAATTAAACAACTCGCGGCGTAAAACCAGCTGGGATTGATAATTTGTAGACCGTAATAAATTAATGTCGGAACGGTTCCTGATAATAGCCAAGTTCCGATTAATGCCCCTACCATGAGTAAGATTAAAATCGCACTAAGAGATAAGGTGATCCCCTCAATCATTGCATCTTCTAATTTCTTCCATGTGTAGCCATTTTTTAAACCAATTAACGCCGCAGCGAATGTTGCAAACAACAAGGCAATTTGATTGGGACCTGACGATGAGTCATCACCAAATAAGTACACAGCGGCACCTAATAAACAAATTAATACAGCAATTGGGATGAGTGCATCAAAAAACGAGGCACTTTTTAGTGGTTTTTCTTCAATTGGCTTCAAAATATAGACTCCTACACACATTCGATGCATGTTGATTATTTTTATTAGCACGTACGCGCATTTATTGAGCACTATTGATCTAGCTCAACTTTTGGTAATCCGCGATTATAACAATTTAGCAAATTATCGATAGTAAAAAAGGCGCCTAGGCGCCTTTTTTTTACAAAGTGAAGCTGAATTTAGCGCTTAGCTACGCGACCATATTTGATATAATCTTGCGTAATAAGAGCTGCTTCTTCAAGAAACGGGTCAAGCTCTTCAATCACCTCAGGCACATCATCCAAGTTTTCAACAGGTTGTTTGCCTAAACGCTTTAAACGCTCGTTAGTGCGTGCTAGTGCTCGCGCTTCATTTTCTTCTTTTTCTTTAATGCGCTTTTTCTCGACTAAAGAAATTGTTTTACGATCTTTTTCTTCGTTGTAACGAGCGATATCCTCAAACACATAATTAAATTCAGGTTCAGTTTTAATTCGCTCATTGTGCTGTTTTTCAAGCACATTTATAACAGGGTTTAAACGCCCTATTTGCTTATACTTCGCTTGTACTATGCTATCCCATGGTAGTGCATTATCTTGCTTACTTTCCCCCCACTCAGCAGGGTCAATGGCTGATGGGAAAGTAATATCTGGGATCACCCCTTTATGCTGTGTACTACCACCATTAATGCGGTAAAATTTTGCAATTGTATATTGCACACTACCTAATGGATTATCGTATAAGTCATAAGCACGCGCTAAACCTTTATGCTGCTGCACGGTCCCTTTACCAAAGGTTTGCTCACCAATGATAACGGCGCGGCCATAATCTTGCATAGCTGCGGCAAAAATTTCAGACGCGGATGCGCTGTATCTATCAACAAGCACTGTGAGTGGGCCATCATAATAAGTAATGCCGTCACGGTCTTTTTGTTCTTCAATACGGTTGTTTAAAGTATGAATTTGTACTACTGGACCTTGATCAAAAAACAAACCTGATAACTGCGTAGCTTCATATAATGAACCGCCGCCATTTTGACGTAAATCAATAATAATTCCGTCTACGTTTTGTTCTTTGAGTTTAGCCAACTCAACTTTTACATCTTTAGATAAGTTATTGTAAAAACCAGGGATTTCTATTACACCAATTTTGCTGGTTAAATCAGAATAACTGGCTTCAAATACTTCTGATTTGGCAGCTCTGTCTTCTAGACGAATTTTATCACGGGTAATTTCAACCACTTTTGGCGTACCGTGAGCATCTGCACCCTTTAGGTATTGCAAACGCACTTTAGTACCCTTAGGACCTTTTATTAAATCAACCACATCATCTAAACGCCAGCCAATTACATCAACAAACTCTTCGCCATCTTGAGCCACACCAATAATGCGGTCATCGGCTTTAATTTGCTCAGATTTGTCTGCCGGGCCTCCAGGCACTAAACTACGAATTACCGTGTAGTCTTCATCAGGCGTTAATACTGCACCAATCCCTTCAAGCTCAAGATCCATATCCATTTTGAACTGTTCTGCACGACGTGGAGATAAGTATGAAGTATGTGCTTCAATACTACGTGCAAGTGAATTCATTACAATTTGAAATGCATCTTCAGATTTTGATTGTACAAGACGCTTCTCTGCATTTTTATAACGCTTGGTTAAAACGTCTTTTATGCCAGGCCAATCTTTACCTGTCATTTTTAACCGTAATGCATCATATTTTACTCGCTCGCGCCAAATTTCATCTAATTCAGCTTGCGTGGTCGCCCATGGAGCATCTTCACGGTCATAAAAATATTCATCTTCAGTGTCGAACGTCATTTCATTTTCAAGTAGTGAAAGCGAAAATTCGTAACGTTCAAAACGACGTTTAAGGCTTAAGTTGAAAATATCAAATGTAAAGCCTAACTTGCCGCTAATAAGTGCGTTATCGAAACGCTCACGATATTGCTCAAAAGAGTCAATATCGCTTTTCAAAAACACGCTTTTATTAAAATCAAGGGATTCGATGTAACGATCAAACACTTTACTTGAAAGCTCATCGTTAAATCGAACAGGTGTGTAATGCGAACGAGTAAATAGATTAGCCACTCGTTTACTGGCTGTACCGTGCTGACTTTCTTGCTTGAGCAAAGGTAAGTCTTCTAATGTTACCGGCTCTACTGCAGCCAATAATGAACCTGAAAACAGCGCAGCAACTAACGGAATGAGCGTAAACTTTTTACTCATACACAACTCCTTAATTTTTTTCGCAACTTAAATGATGTATAAGCTGTCGGCTTTGGTTTTTACTTGCATACCGGTCACTAATTCAACGTGAACATCGTCTTTGTTTACTTCAGTGATTACTGCATTAACAAGTGCTTGGCCAAGTTTAACTTTAACCTTGTTATTAACCTTGACCTCGCCTGCTGGTAAAGGTTCAACTTTTCCTGAACGCTTAGGCGCAGCGGCTTTTGCAGGCTTTGCTGCAGCCGATGAATTTTTAGCCGCGTTAGCTGGTTTCTTTTTGAAAGATTTTGCTTCTGAATCTTGACGAGGGCGTTGCTGCTTTTTACGCTTTGCCATTTTAGCACGGCTTTCTTCCAACGCTTTTTGTGCGTGGTCAATATGCTCTTGCTCAACTTTTTCGCCTTGATTTCCGTCAAGATCGATTCTAAATTCAGATTTAGTAACCGCTTCAAGGTAGCGCCAGTTAGATGTGTATTTCCTAAGTGCTTGACGAACTTGTGTCTTACTAACTTTTTCAGAGCCTTCAATACGCTCAGCGATATCTTTAAAAATACCTACTTTAAGCGGCTGAATGCCCTCTTTTTGTTTAAAACATTGTGGAAATTCTTGATATAAGAACTCCAATACTTCATTAATATCTTTTAGCTTGTTTGTGGTTTCCATTTTAGGACCTATTTAATCACATCTTTTCATCAAGGGCAGAATCAACATAGTGGATACACCAATCAGCTAACTCTTCAAAGTCAGCTTCAATCACAGCCATATCACCACGTAAATGTTCCCAAATACCATTTATAATTTCATCAATTGAATCACAGTCTAAATCATCAGGTAGACGATCCCATGCCATGTGAATCAAATCATTGAGCGTTTCCGCTACATGTTCTTCATCCCCTTCCCAATCACCAACATCTTGAACGGCAAAAAGGTAGTCTTGAACATTTAGCAAGTCTTTCATTACAGGCTAGCCTCTAAGCATTTTACAAGTGCTTCAAGCCCTGCTTGGTCATCAGTATCAAATCGGCCAATACTTGGGCTATCTATGTCTAGTACCGCAAATACAGATCCATTTTTCATGATAGGTACAACTATCTCAGAATTTGATGCTGCATCACAGGCTATATGACCGTCAAAAGCATGCACATCTGAAATTAATTGGGTTTGCTCGGTCGCCGCAGCAGTGCCACATACCCCTTTTCCTACTGGAATACGAATACAAGCTGGATTGCCTTGAAATGGACCAAGTACCAATTCTGATGGTGAATCCATAAAATAAAAGCCCGCCCAATTCACATCTTCTAAAGAGGTAAATAACAGCGCGCTTATATTTGCCATATTGGCAATTATGTTTGATTCACCGCCTATCAGCGATTCAGTTTGCTTAACTAATGACTGGTAAAAATCGTGCTTTTGCATACCAAACTACTTCTTATTAAACATACAGTAGCTAAAGGTACTCTTTGTCACTAAAAATTGAAACCTTTTGCGGGTAAAAAAAAGGAAATTACATGGTTTTACGACACACTTGATTAAATATTCCGCAATTAACTTTGTACCGATTTACGCAGGCCGAATAAAAACAGTCCAGCGGCAAACCCTGACATCACACTATTGATTAAAAAGATCTCGCCTGTAGTGGCGCTCAAAAGATAACTAAAAATAGCGCCACCCAGCAAGCCCAGTGTTAATACTCCAGAATAATTTACCTTAGAATACTTAAACATAAGTAAATAACCCGGCACTACAAACGCGGCCATAGTTAAACCCACTATGTGCGCGTTAGCAATAGCGGTCATTAATAGTCCTAAAAAAATAGAAACAGCGTCACCACGCATAGTCAATGCGTAGTAAATCCCCAACATACTGCCAATAATAACGGGAGATAATAATGAAAGTGCGACACTTTTTGCGAGTTGATGTTTCATTGTAAGATCCTTAACAAAAACATAAATCTTTAATTTCTAAGCATGCACTAAGAGCCAAAGCTTATAAATAGAGACTATGGTCGTATTTTTTAACTGAATATGCTTGGTTTTTAAAAAGGTATAGCGAATATGAGGCACAAAAAAGCCCGCAAATCGCGGGCTTATCTGATAATGGTGGAGAGATAGGGATTTGAACCCTAGAGGGGCTATAAACCCCTGCCGGTTTTCAAGACCGGTGCATTCGACCACTCTGCCATCTCTCCGCACGGGCAGAAGCATCGGGTCAGCCTGTGGGC
>NZ_PNDH01000184.1:0-247 GCF_005887175.1 Pseudoalteromonas sp. S1612
AAGTAGCTGCCTTCCATTTCAAGACCGTAGTTGCTGCCAGAGCTTGCATTGGCGACATAAACGGTAAATTGTTGATCTGATACTTGACACGACTTTAATTGAATATTAACGCGGTGCATATAAAACGCCGCTAAGCGCAGGGTAAACTTGTCATCTAGAGATGATCATTAATCGCCAAAATCACCACTACACAAGTACTCTGGATCAAACATGGTATGATGTTTGAATAAATCTCCATCTAAACTTA
>NZ_PNDH01000185.1:0-329 GCF_005887175.1 Pseudoalteromonas sp. S1612
TAACCACATTAGCTTATTTGAAGCTGCAGGCTTAACGGTAAAAGAATACCCATACTACGACTACGAAAACAAAGATTTATTGTTTGATGAAATTGTTGAAACCCTACAACAGGTGCCTAAGGGCGATGTGGAGTTATTTCATGCATGTTGTCACATCCCAAGTGGTAGGGATTTCAACGAACAACAATGGAAGACTAATGCTGAACTTGCAAATGATGTGGGGTATACGCCATTAATTGATAATGCATAGCAAGGTTTTGGCTCTTCTTTAGAAGAAGATGCGAATGGTTTACGTATTTTAGCCAATGCGTTTGAAGAGTTGATCATTT
>NZ_PNDH01000186.1:0-243 GCF_005887175.1 Pseudoalteromonas sp. S1612
ATCACAAAGCGGACCGGCTACAAAAATCCAATCCACCAATTTTGCACCACTTCTACGTAATTCTGTGCCTTCAGGAACTGTACCTTTTGCACAAATAGTAATACTAAGTTGACCTTGAGTGGTATCCCCACCAATGATCTGAACGTTAAAGTACTCAGCAATTTCATGCATGCCCTCAGTCAGCTCAGCAATCCAATGTGGATCGATACTAGGGAACGGAAGTGCACCCGCCCGCCATGTAGG
>NZ_PNDH01000187.1:0-343 GCF_005887175.1 Pseudoalteromonas sp. S1612
TTAAACAAATACAGTAAAGTCATTATCAAAATCTTTCAGTTATTAGTGTTTGTTCACTTCGGCATATTTATCGTTAAAATCAAGTGCCACATCAGTAGTGCTTGAAATGCGTGGATAAATATCGTTAGCCAAGGCTTGGCTTTGTACGCCTTTTTTCTCACATGCTTTAGCAATATCATCATAAATATCAAAATGACATGCAGATAAATAATCCATCAAAATTTGGCAAAATGATTCAATCTGCGCAGGTTCAGGCAAACCATGATCTATTTTATCGTACGTGTAAAAACGAGCGATTTTCCAAATAAGCAGAATGAGCACTTGGCGTTCGTTTACCAACATG
>NZ_PNDH01000188.1:0-367 GCF_005887175.1 Pseudoalteromonas sp. S1612
GCCTACAAAATATAGACCAAAAATAATACATATTCATGTCTGACAGAATATTAAGTAGGCTTATGGAATAACTGTACGTCATGTGATTAACTAAAATATAAAGCAGAAATAGAAAAATCACAAAATGTATGCACTAAGTGAGACCATCATATCCGTGTTAGTGTTCGTAATCGTGTAGAACAATATTTAGATGACGGTGCACGTCATTAATTATGCTCTCAACACGACCCTAAAGATATGCTTAAAGTTCGCGACTCTCAAAAAAACATCAGAGCCTATTAAGGCAGAGCAAAAGGCAAGAGGTGAAAAAGAAGAACTGGGTGAAAAGAAAGGGAACTTAAAAGGTATTCCTGTTGCTGCAGTTGCA
>NZ_PNDH01000189.1:0-293 GCF_005887175.1 Pseudoalteromonas sp. S1612
CTCAAATAATGGGGCGATTAGCTTATCGCTCCAAAGTATAAATACGTCTTGGCAGTCATTAAGTGAATGCACCGTGAGACGAATATAAGGGTTTTCTCCTTCGCATCGGCCAATATACTGTGGACTAAATGAACTGTAGGCGTTTGCCATATAACCACCGCTTTTTACGTAATCATAACAACTTACCGCAAAAAACGCCACGGGCATGTTTCGTAATGCTTTATAAAGCACAACCCAATCTGCGAGCAGTAAATAGGCATCCGCTTATCTCATTGCGGCAAAACTAAATAGTT
>NZ_PNDH01000190.1:0-566 GCF_005887175.1 Pseudoalteromonas sp. S1612
ATATTCGTGTTATTCATCTCGGGGGTTGTCCTAGTAGGTGTCTGGATCCCTACGTGATGCACGCACAACGTTGACGAATGCACGTTCGGGGTTTAGGTGCACTTTCTCTGGTAAATCCCAGTTGCGGATGTCACCACTCCAGCGCTCAGGCGTTTGCTCCTTAGCACGTTGATACACTTCTTTTCTCTTTGCCAACACTTCACTTGCCACCCCAGAATGTCTTTGGTGAGGGGTTATATATTTAATACCGCTATGTTTGTGGTTAAAATTATACCAGTGGCTAAATTTCAACACCCAACTACGTGCTTCATCTATTGTTGAAAACCCTTTATACGGATAGTCAGGACGATATTTACACGTTTTAAATATCGACTCAGCATAAGCATTATCATTGCTCACCCTAGGACGATTAAAAGACGACACGACGCCTAAACTATAAAGTGTTTCAAGCATTGATGAGCACTTCATTGGGCTTCCATTATCCGAATGCAGCACCAAAGGGTATTATTTAACTCTTTCTTATAAATGACCTTTTCTCATATACATTGATCGATTCTATGCTGATT
>NZ_PNDH01000020.1:0-73228 GCF_005887175.1 Pseudoalteromonas sp. S1612
GAAGGCAGAGCCTATGAACTGAGGTTCTTCCCCATAAATAAGCGAAAACGCAGCATCAATGCCAAACAGGCGCTGCCCTTCGGGTTCTGTCTAGGGGCAATTTACTCTTTGTTGCTCGGTTTTGACTTAGCCCACTAGGTTACAAACCTCGCGCCGCGATTAAATCGCCCCTAGTTTGAACAAATATTAATCCGCAAAGGCCAACAGACCCTAGGTGATCATAAAAATTATTGGTACGTATAAATTTGCAAATCGTTGAGCTGGAGAGTATAAATTTTAAACATCCTGCTTTATTTATAATTTTGGAGTTGCAATGCATATATTTTTTACTGGCGCCACAGGCTTAATTGGTAGGCACCTTTGCCCTTTCTTGTTGCACCACCACGATGTTACTGTACTGAGCAGAAACCCAACCAAAGCAAAAGTATTGCTAGGGCACCAGATAAATGCAGTTGATAGCCTTGAAGATGTTGATTTTAATACCGTTGACGTTGTTATTAACTTAGCCGGTGAGCCTATTGTAAATAAACGTTGGAGCGACAAACAAAAGGCAGTCATTCGCGATAGCCGAATCATTGTTACGCAAGCGATTAGTGATGCTATTAAGCAGTGCCATACCCCACCACATACCTTTATATCTGGCAGTGCAATTGGTTATTATGGTCGACAAGGCGACACTCTGGTTGATGAAAACAATACAGAGCCTCATGATGAATTTAGCCACCAACTGTGCAAAGATTGGGAGCAAGCAGCTTTAAAGGCTGAGTCTGACGAAACTCGAGTGTGCTTATTACGTACCGGTATTGTATTGGCTAAAAAAGGCGGCGCGCTTGGTAAAATGTTACCAGCATATAAGCTTTGCGTAGGTGGTCCAATTGGCAATGGTGAGCAAGGTATGTCGTGGATCCATATAGATGACATGGTTCAGCTCATTTTATTTTTAATTCGCAATAAAGAAATATCAGGAGCTGTTAATGCCACAGCTCCTGAGCCCCTAAGCAATAAGCAGTTTAGCCAATCACTCGCAAAAGCATTGTCACGCCCTGCGTTTATGCCTATGCCTGCTGGGGTGCTTAATATATTAATGGGTGAAATGGCCGACTTACTTACTACCGGCCAGTATGTGGTACCTAAAAAAGCATTAGACCATAACTATCGTTTTCACTTTACTAAAATTGACGCTGCATTAGAAAGTTTAGTCTAGCTACTGGCCTTAACGGATTAAGTTTGTAGTAGGGGGTAAAAGTTAATACTTTTTACCCTCTTGCTATTTTTGTGTTACTACCTAATACTTATAGCTGTATAAACGCCTTCAACTAGCTAAAAGAGCCCCTTAAACATGCTTCATTTACCTACATTAATTAGCCTCTGTTTTATTCTTAACTTGTTTATTGCTGTGTTCTTTTTTTCTGTTTATAGATACAAAAAACAACCTTGCTATTTATTTTTTGCTACCGCCTGTTGCTCGTTTATTACCGCAATAGCACTAATTGGTTTAAGAGATTTTATTGAGTTTCCATTATTAACCCACTTTTTTGCTTACGTTTTTATTATTTTAAGTCCACTACTCGTTATTTTAGGGTTAATACCACAAAGCCAAGCACCAGCGATAAAATTAACACCTTTATACTATACTTGTGCCATGTGCTGTACGCTTTTACTTGCAGTGTACCTTATAGATGCAGGGCAAATTATTACCAGCATTATTACTGCTGTATTATTTAGTTACGCTGCGTATTTAATGATTAAAACTCCAAGTGTTGCAGTAGTCCAACAACGCTTACTCGTTGCCTGTTTTACAATCCACAGTGTGGTGATGCTGTTGCAAGTTGTACTCCTTGTTTTGCTCTACTCAAGCCAAATCAGTCAAGCCAGCTTAGCTTTTGGATTACAGCTGTTATTGGTAACGCATTTATTTTTAACTACCGCTACTGCGCTAATTTTACCGTTTATTAAGTTTGCTAATGCTGAGTCTAGACTGATCAATCTAGCGAATCACGATCCGTTAACGCAGCTTTTAAACAGGCGTGGATTTTTCCGTTTATGTAAAAAAATAACTAAAAACGCGCCTCTTAACAGCAGAGTATCGCTGATCATGCTCGATATTGACCTATTTAAACAAGTGAACGACCAATACGGCCATGAAACCGGGGATGAAGCGATAAAGTGGATTGCACAACATATTAACGAATTGTTTTTTGAGCTTGGAGTTACTGCTCGGATTGGTGGAGAAGAGTTTGCTATTTTTCTTAATCAACAGAACTTAGCGCAAGCCAGGCTGTTAGCTCAAAAGCTTTGCAGTAGTATTAATGAATACCCGTTTTATTTTAATGGTAATAGCATTGCACTGTCTGTAAGTGCCGGAATAAGTAGCATGTTAGTGCGCGAGCTAAATATGCAAGCACTGTTGTTACAAGCCGATAAACGCCTTTATCTTGCAAAAGAAACAGGCCGAAATAAAGTGGTCACCCATGATGAAAAAAGCTTATTAACCAAAGCTCCCACTGCCATCATTTAATTTAGCCATAAAAAAACGGCATCATAGTTGATGCCGCTTGATACGTTTACAAATTATATAATTACTTACTTATCCAAGGCGTTACTTTAACAACCTCGTTAATATCAGCTAATACGGTTGTATTGTCTTCCCAGCTATCGGTTACTTCAAAATAACACACTGACTTTTCGCACGTTATGCGCTCATCATCAAATTGCTTAGGAGTTTTAAAGGTAACAACCACGCCTTTTTGTTCAGGTAATAAAAACCACATTAGTTTGCTAACAAAAAAGCCAGATAGGTCTGTTAATAGCTCTTCAAGCTCATTATTAATAACCAATAACGATTGCTTTGATAACGCCAGTCCATCTAGTTCCTTAGCTTCTATTTGTAGCTTTAACTGACAGTCGTGAACCGGATTTTTTGGCTGAACTACAATCACCGCTTTGTCGGTATCTAGCTGTTTATCGAACGGTAATAGCAATTGCGCTTTGTCGGTATAATTAAGCGGGTACTCATTTTTTTCAGTTAAAATAGTACCGCTTTTAATACTACAAACTTCGTTAGTACCAATATCGCTAATATAAAAGTTTACGCGGGCGTACTGAAAGTCCCCTTTGTTTACCACTTTTAAACGGTCGTAAAAACCGTCATACGACATCACAAATTCTTTAGCAACGGCACTACTAGCTGCTACTGCTAAAAAGCTGGCTGTAACTAATTTTAATAACGGCTTATTCATTAAAGTACGCTCGGTTTTGATTAATCATGGTATTAAGCTCTTCAATGTACGCTTCACCACGTTCAGAGTAAGACATTAAACCATACGTTAATTTAGTCGCTAAAATTGGTTTTTGTTGTGCGCGTAAGTCTTCGCGGATAGTACGTAGCTCTTTGTAAGCATTGTGGGTATTAATATTTTTAAAATAAGAGCTTACTGCTGCACGTACCGATTTAAATGCAGCCACTTCATGCTCGGCTTCACTATTACGTCTTCTTGGTACCATGCCACAGCCTTTTTTGTAGCACCATTGGCCAAAAAAGTTTAAGCCGATTCGTGCAAAACGTGAAGTGCCCCATGCAGACTCATTGGCTGCCTGCATTAAGGCCATCTCTTTAGGAATGATGTCTACTCGGCGCAGTGCTTGGCTTAAGGTAATGGTATCTAACGTTTCAGGTAATCCGTACGATTTAAGTATTTTTTTTATGTCGCCCGCTTGTTTTTTACTTAGCGGTTCACTGTGCTCTATCATCATGCGTGCAATTTCAAGGTTTGCACGTTGTTGTAAAATCTTTTTGTTTTCGGCTTCTACATGAGGCTTAATAAAGTTAAAAAACGCATGTTTTTTCTCTTTCACATCAGTGAATTCTGAGAACTTTGGCAACTTAACGTTGTGCAATGGTTTTTCTTTTTTCTTCTCTTTTTTTGTGTCGTTAGAGCTGGTTTGCTCGTCTGATACTAGTTCATCAGCATCAATAAACGGAAGGGTCAACGCCCAAATAACAACGGCGGCTAACAACAACTGAAAAATAGTTTTTAACATGTATTATCTCAATTTAACTCTAAGTTATGTATGGTGTAGTCACATACATACGAAACATCATTATACCTAAGCCACTTTATAAACGCGAATACTGAACAACCGAATAAAATTCATACACCTATTACTTACAATTTATAATATACTAAGTGCTAAAGCCGAAGACGAATTGATAGGTTGAGACATGGATAAACAGTGGCAAAATAGAATAATTGAACAATATAAGCACCGCCCTAACGATAACCGCTCTCCTTGGCAAATCGACCGCTCACGAATCATTCATGCTGCTGCATTTAGGCGCCTTCAAGCTAAAACCCAAATAATGGGTATTGGCTTAAACGACTTTTACCGTACACGCCTTACCCATTCATTAGAAGTCTCGCAAATAGGCACCGGCATATTACGCCATTTAAAGGTCCAACATCCAAGCTTTGAACATTTTCCATCTACTGGATTGCTCGAAACCTTATGTTTAGCCCACGATATAGGCCATCCACCGTTTGGGCATGGTGGCGAAATTGCACTTAACTATATGATGCGTGATCATGGTGGTTTTGAGGGTAACGCACAAACACTGCGCATTGTGGCAAAGCTAGAGCCCTATAGTAACGGCTACGGCATGAACTTAACTAGACGCACCTTGTTAGGATTTATTAAGTACCCAGCTTTTATTGATAACCTTTGGCATAACATCCCACAAGAAAATAAACAGCGTGCGTTTATAAAAGCCGATGACTGGCGACCAGCCAAAGGTATTTACAATGACGATGCCGCGATATTTAATTGGATTATTGAGCCTCTTAGCGCAAGTGATAAAGCGTTATTATCTAGCCAAGAACACGCAGATGCTTATCGCGCTAAAACCCTTTATAAATCACTCGACAGTGCCATTATGGAACTGGCTGATGACATTGCTTATGCCGTTCACGACCTTGAAGATGCCATAGCGACGGATGTGCTCAGTTTAGACGATTGGCTAACCCATGCATTGCCGCATTTACAAGCACTTGACTATGACTGGTTAAACACTTTGCTGGAGTCACTCTCCAAGCGGTTATTTTCAAAGTATGAACATGAGCGAAAAGACGCCATAGGCGAACTGGTGAATACCTTTATTATTCATATTCATTTAGATACCCAAAACGATGAATTTGAGTGCCCTATTTTAAAGCACACCGCAAAATTAGATCAGCAATACGAAAATGTGCTACAGATCCTCAAACACTTTGTATTTCAGCGTTTAATACGCGACCCACAAATGCAGCAAATAGAATTTAAAGGGCAAAACCTACTCATAGAATTATTTACTGCGTTTGCCAGCGATCCGCTGCGCTTATTACCCGAAACCACGCAGGCACTGTACCTTGAAGCTGAAAAACACAATCAAGGTATGCGTATTATTTGTGACTATTTAAGCGGTATGAGCGACGAATACGCTTATAAAACCTATCAACGGTTGTTCTCCCCCATACAATAAGTTAACTAATCTGAACTCAGGTTAGTCAACATAAAAAAGCCGAGTCACTTACGTAACTCGGCTTTTCGTTAGTTTATAAAATCACACTACAGTGATTTAATGCCCATGTTGTAAAGCGTAAAACCGTACATATCGGCATAAAGGTCAATAATTTTACTGGTTGGTGTACCGGCACCATGGCCTGCATTGGTTTCAATACGAATAAGTGTAGGATTTGTACCCGCTTGATTCGCTTGAAGCTCAGCTGCAAATTTAAATGAATGCGACGGTACAACGCGGTCATCATGATCGCCTGTAGTGATCATCGTCGCCGGATATTCAACCCCTGCTTTTACATTATGAATTGGCGAGTAGCCTTTTAAATAATCAAACATTTCTTTACTTTGGTCGCTAGTACCGTAATCGTATGCCCAACCAGCGCCAGCTGTAAATGTATGATAACGAAGCATATCCAATACGCCTACCGCAGGTAACGCAACTTGAAACAAGTCAGGTCGCTGGGTCATTACAGCACCCACTAATAACCCACCGTTTGAACCACCACGCAGTGCTAAGCGCTTTTTAGAGGTGTATTTTTTATCTTGTAAGTATTCAGCTGCAGCAATAAAGTCGTCAAATACGTTTTGCTTTTGCAATTGTGTACCTGCTTTATGCCACTCTTTACCGTATTCACCACCACCACGAATATTAGCAACTGCGTATACGCCGCCTTGCTCAAGCCAAGCTGCTGTTGTAGAGCTAAAGCGAGGTGTTAAGCTTATATTAAAGCCACCATAGCCATATAAAATAGTTGGGTTGCTGCCATCTAATTTAATATCACTTTTATAAGTGATGATCATCGGTACTTTAGTGCCATCTTTAGAGATATAAAATACTTGCTCAGAGGTATAGTTATCGCTATTAAAATCTATCCCTGACTTACGGTATACTTTTGACTCACCGCTTTGCACGTCAAAGCTGTAAGTCGTACCTGGCGTTTTGTAGTTAGTAAACGAGTAATAAAGCGTAGTTTGCTCTTTTTTACCGCCAAAACCACCCGCTGTACCGACGCCTGGTAAACTAATATCACGGATCAACTCACCTTGTTTGTTGTACTGCTTCACTTTAGAAATAGCATCAACCATGTAGTTGGCAAAAAACGTATTTCCTCCAAGGGTTACATTAAGTACATTTTCAGTCTCTGGGATAAAATCTTGCCAATTTTCAGGCTGTGGATTGCTTGCATCAACCGTCACTACTTTTTTATTTGGTGCATTTAAGTTAGTAACCAAAAATAGCTTGCTGCCTTCGTTGTCAATTACGCTGGTATCAGAGTCGGTGTTACCCACTACGGTCACAAATTCGCTATCTGGCTTGGTTAAATCTTTAATAAATAACTTATTACCAGAGGTTGATACGCTGGCACTAATAAACAAGAAACGACCATCTTTGGTTGCTTTAGCGCCCACATAGCGGTGTTTTTGTTCTGCTGTATTGCCAAATACTAAAGTATCTTCGCCTTGATCTTGACCTAACTTATGGTAATACACTTTATGTTGATCAGTTTTTGCAGAAAGCTCACTGCCCTCTGGCTTATCGTAGCTTGAATAGTAAAAACCGTCATTTGCTAGCCAGCTAACGCCACTAAATTTAACATCAACTAGTGCTTGTTCTACCTGCTCTTTGGTCTCGGTGTCTATAACAATGATTTTACGCCAATCACTACCACCTTCTGAAATTTGGTACGCTAACAATGAACCATCTTCTGAAAATGATAAACCCGACATTGAAGTGGTGCCATCTTCACTAAAAGTATTAGGATCTAAGAACACTTCAGCTTCACCGCCGTCTTTGCTGCGGTATAAAACGTACTGGTTTTGCAGGCCATTATTTTTATAAAAATAAGTGTAATCACCTTCAGTAAACGGCGCGCTGATTTTTTCGTAGTTCATGAGTTTTTCAAGGCGCTGTTTGAGTGTGTCTCTGTAAGGCACTTGCTCTAAATACGAAAAGGTAAGCTTGTTTTGAGTTTTAACCCATTGAGCCGTTTCATCACTCATATCATCTTCTAACCAGCGATACGGATCAGCCACGGTTTCACCAAAGTAAGTGTCAACCACAGTGCCTTTTTTAGTTTCAGGGTAATCTAGTGAGTTAACTGCTTTCATAGCTGTTTTTACTTCATTTTGAGTAGTGTTTTCTGCAGGTTGTGAACAACCCGCAAGTGCGATTACAACCGCACAGGTCAGTGTTTTTTTAAGCATTGCTTTACCATTATTTTTTTATAGTCAGCCTAAGTTATTAACTTTCTGTTTGTTTGTCTATCAACTTGCGGTAAACGTCATTTATCGCTGTTAACCTGCGCTAAATTGCGCTTAAATAAATGAATAACTTTTAAACACTAACAGGTTGAGTAATGACAGAAACTGAATCTTTTACCAGCTTTAAACGCTTTTACCCTTACTATCTAAAAGAGCATCGTAATAAAACTTGTCGCAGGCTGCATTTTATTGGCAGTAGTTTAGTGTTGCTTTTGACCGGCTATGCGCTTATTAGCTCACAATTCGTATTGTTATGGTTATTACCGGTGGTTGGTTATGGCTTTGCGTGGGTTGGGCATTTCTTTTTTGAAAAAAACCGCCCCGCCACATTTAAGCACCCGTTATACAGTTTATGGGGTGATTGGGTCATGTTTAAAGATATACTGATTGGCAAAATTAAATGGTAAATGGCTACTTACGCTTCGGTATCACAAACACCTCATCTTACTCGCTGTAAATAAAATGTAGATTGAATGTAATTCAATTGACCTCGATTGTAGAAATGGTCTACCTTGACAACAGTAATTTCAATTAGTTCATTAATTTAAAAAGATTAAATTGAAACCACCTGTAGAGCATCGAATGAGGGAAATTAGTTATGCAACTTACACCGCTATTTACAGCAAAAAAAACCATCACTTTAAGTATCGCCGCTGCACTTGTTGGCTCATGGACGGTTAATGCCGCTGAGCAAGAGACTCAGGCGCAAGAAAACATTGAACAAATTAGTGTTATTGGCTCTCGCCGACTAGGCCGCACAGTTGAAGATAGCCCAGTGCCTATTGATATTATCAGTAATGATGCCTTAAAAAGTTCAGGGCAAACAGAAACCAATGCATTATTAAGTACGTTATTACCAAGTTTTAATTTCCCCCAACCATCAATTACCGATGGCAGCGACCACGTACGCCCAGCTCAACTGCGTGGCTTAGCCCCTGATCACACCTTGGTACTCGTAAATGGTAAACGTCGCCACAGTAACGCGCTACTAAATTTAAACGGCTCAACGGGTCGAGGCTCGTCATCAGTTGATTTAAACGCTATTCCTGCAAACGCGATTGAACGCATTGAAGTATTACGCGACGGCGCCGCAGCTCAATATGGCTCAGACGCTATTGCCGGGGTGATTAATATCGTCCTTAAAAGCAATAGCAGTGGCGGTAGTTTGGGTGCCGTATATGGTGCAAATATTACCGATATGGACGGTGTAGCGCAGTTACAATCGGTCTCTGAGGACGCAAATGGTGACTTAGCTTTTACTGAGGGCAGCGACCGCTCGCTTACCGACGGCCAAACCTTAACTCTGCAAGGTAATATGGGGTTTGAATTAGGCGATAACGGCTTTTTGAGTATTTCTAGTGAATATCGCGATCGCAGCTCAACCAACCGCTCTGATTACGACCAACGCGAAAACTACGCTCGTTTACCTGATGGCTCTCTCGACCCACGCGAATTCACATGGGATCGTTACAACCATAACTTTGGCAACGGCACTGTTGAAGACTTTGCGCTGTTTTACAATGCCGGTTATCAATTAACTAACGATGCTGAGCTCTACTCGTTTGGCTCTTACAGCAAGCGTGAAGGCGAAGGCGGTGGTTTTTATCGTCGCGCCCAAGACAGCCGTAACGTTATAGAAATATACCCAGATGGCTTTTTGCCAGTGATCACCTCAGACATTGATGACTTTTCATTGGCTTTAGGTGTGAAAGGCTTTGCTAATGAATGGAACTACGATACTTCTGCTGTATATGGCCAAGATGCCTTTAACTTTGGTGTTATTAATAGTTTAAACACTTCATATGGGCCAAGTAGCCAAACTAGTTTTGATGCAGGCACGCTAACTTACGATCAGCTGACTATTAATCTTGATTTTAGCCGTGAGATTGATGCTGACTTTTTAGCCAGCGGAATTAACGTGGCAGTGGGCGCTGAGTATCGCCACGAAGGGTATGAAATTCAAGCAGGTGAAGAAGCCTCTTATGCGCGTGGTAATTTTGGCCCAGGTGGTGCCGTGACCGATCCGGTTAATGGCCCATTCGGCTCTGCAGGTTCACAAGTGTTCCCGGGGTTCACACCTGAATCTGCGGGTGACAACAGCCGCCACAATGTTAGCCTTTACGTTGACTTAGAAGCCTTTATTACAGATAACTGGAATGTTGCCATCGCCGCGCGTTACGAAGACTACTCTGATTTTGGCGACACGCTTAATGGTAAAATTGCCACCCGCTATACACTTACAGAAGACTTAGCACTACGCGGCTCTGTATCAACCGGCTTTAGAGCGCCCTCTTTACAACAGCAATACTTTACCTCGGTAGCGACTGTATTTGTAGATGGCGAACCTACACAAACAGGTACCTTTGCGCCAAGCAGCGACGTTGCCGTTGCATTGGGTTCACCAGGTTTAGACGCAGAAGAAGCTACTAACTACGGGGTAGGCTTTACGTGGTCAACCGACTTCAACTTCAGCTTATCGGTGGATTACTACCAAATATTAATTGATGACCGTATTGTGTTATCAAATAACTTATCGGGCGCAGGCGTTGCAAGCTTACTTGAGGGCACAGGCGCTAACCAAGGTCGATTTTTCTTAAACGCGATCGATAGCAAAACCCGTGGCGTTGACGTCGTCGCTTCTTATAATTTAATCACCGACAATTACGGTGATGTAGCGTTTAATTTAGGTTACAACTACGGTAAAAACCAAGTCATCGATATTATTGACCCACCAGCACAATTACAAAGTGTTGGGGTTGAGCAAGATAATTTGTTCTCGGGTAACGAGCTACGTCGTTTTGAAGTGAGCACGCCGCGCAATAAATACAACCTTAGCGCAACATGGACACTTAACGAATGGCGCACCACACTTCGCAGCACTCGCTACGGTGAAACACAAGACCCGTCTGAAAACCCAGAGCGTAACGAAGTGTTAGAACCTAAATGGATCACCGATTTAGATGTTGCCTATGCACTTAATAATAACCTTACTCTGACCTTAGGCGCTAATAATGTGTTTGATGTATACCCAGATCCAACTCGTGAGCTGGTGAGCGATGTAACCACTTTCTCTCGCTTGTTCTCGTACTCGGGCTTTTCACCATTTGGTTTTAATGGCCGTTATGTATACGGCAAAATTGAAATGAAATTTTAAGCTGTAATTTAAACCAAAAAGCCACACTAAATAGTGTGGCTTTTTTTATAGATTAGAACCCGATTAGATTTTAGTTAACCAACCGTGTTTATCTTCGCTCTTACCCCATTGAATGTCGTTCAATGCTTGACGTAAGCGTGCCGTTGTTGGCCCTGGTTCACCGTTACCTACTTTGTATTCTTTATCGTTATGGATAAACGTACCTACTGGAGTCAATACTGCCGCAGTGCCTGAAAGTGCTGCTTCAGTACCTGGTTTTGCTGCACGCTCTAAAAGCTCAGTGACAGTAAAGTTGCGCTCGCTAACCGTCATACCTAAATCTTTAGCTATGGTTAAAATGCTATTACGGGTTACACCGTGTAAAAATGTGCTGTCGAGTGCTTTTGTAATGATTTCATTGCCATCAATTAATATAAAGTTTGCGGCACCGGTTTCTTGTACATCGCCGCCTGGGCAAAATAGAATTTGGTCGGCTTTATATTTAGTGCGTGCTGCTGAAATTGGGCCAAGTGCGCTGGCATAGTTACCACCGCTTTTGATCATACCCATGTGCGGGGCACAGCGCATACCATCTTCTTCAAGTAAAACACGTAACGCAGTTGCACCACCTGAAAAATAATCACCCACTGGCGATAATAACGTGTAAAGCAATGAACTCATTGACGGTGCCGCCGCTTTACCAATGGCAGCTTCCGTACCAATGTGGGTTGGGCGAATATACATAGAACCTGGAGGAAGCGGCGTTTCATCGGCGTATTCACGTACAATATCGATGATCATTGTTTTTAGCATCTCGCCATCAACAGCAGGTAAACTCAATAATTCAGAACTTTGCTGCATACGCGCAATATTAGCGTCCATTCTAAAAATATTAACCGAGCCATCTTGGTGGCGAAAGGCTTTTAACCCTTCAAAACATGTACTTGAATAATGAAGAACGTGTGCACCTGCATGTAACTCAAGCTTATCGCAAGGAACAATTGAGCTTTCGCCCCACTGGTTGTCAGAAAACTTAGCTTGAATCATCTGCGGCATAAACACAGTACCAAATGCTGCCATTTTTATTCTCTCTTGTGTGGTCTATTTTTCTCCATTGTATGACAACCAGCTACTATTTAACCATAGCAAAACGAGCAGTTTTTAAATTAATTAGAAGAATTTTTTGCATGTGCTGATGATTATTTAATCAAAAAAGCGCTTGCCAACTCTTTAATGCAATATTCAGCTAGCATTTTAAGGTTAGCTGAATATTTAATGCATACATTATAGTTGCGGTTATTTTATTAACCTCTATTTAAATGAATAACGCAATATACGCTTTAACACTGAGGTGTATTGATGAAAAAATCCGCCAGTATTATAAGCAATGCCCTGCTTTTGTAATGCAGCTTGTACTTTAGGCGCAATTTCTTGATAACGGGACGATGGCAAATCAGGAAATAAATGATGCTCTATTTGAAAGCTTAAATGCCCAGTTAAAATATGAAACCAACGTGCCCCTTTAATGTTTGACGACCCCAGCGCTTGGCGATAATACCACTGCCCTTGGCTTTCGTTTTTGCAGTCTTGCTCATAAAAGGTATGGGTTTGCTCGGTAAAATGGCCACAAAAAATAATGGTTGAGGTCCATAGGTTACGAATTAAGTTTGCCAGCAAATTACCGCTTAATACCCACAAAAATAATGGCCCCGCCAAAACTGGAAATAACACATAGTCTTTAATTAGTTGGCGCGCCCCTTTACTAAAAAAGCGCTTTTTTAAGGTGCTATGCGCCACAGCACCTTCACGGTTTGGTTTCTTTTTACCTATAAAGACTCGCTCGCCTGCGAGCTCGTGATACGACACGCCCCACTGAAACAGCACGCTCAGATTTAAATAAGTAATAAACTGCCATGTATTTTTTAGTCGCCATTTAAAGTCATTGCTCAATCTTAATAAGCCATAACCAAAGTCACGATCTTTTCCGATAATGTTAGTGTAAGTATGGTGTTCAAAGTTATGAACGCGGTTCCAGCTTTGGCCGTCGCAGGCTATATCCCACTCGTAAGTTTTAGAGTTAAGCTGTTTGTCGTTCATCCAATCGTATTGACCATGCATTACATTGTGGCCAATTTCCATGTTGTCGAGAATTTTAGCCAAACCAAGTAATAAAACACCCGCTACCCACAATAATGGCTGTACAAAACCAAGCATCAATAAAATCCGTCCGCCTATTTCGCAAAACCGCTGCTTACGCACAATAGAACGAATATAGTTTGCATCCTTTTGCCCAACTGTAGCTAATGTCGACATTTTAATTTCATCTAAATCATCGGCTAACTGTTGATAATTTATAGTTGTCATAGCTGTAACTCCAAATCGCTAACGGCCTGGCTCACACACAGTTGAATTAACTGCTCGCCAGTATCTGATAATTGATTAGTTTTTAAATTACGCACCACTCCCGACTTTTTAATGCACTGGCATTGATGGCAAATACCAATGCCGCAACCACGCTGCACAGGGAGTTTTTTTGCTTCAAACTGGTTTAATAGCACCTCATTACTAGTCACTACATGCGTGTCTTTATTTATTATTACTGAAAAATGATTGTCGTCAGTCAATTTAGGCATGGATAGAGCAAACGATTCTTGGTAATAGGTTAAATTAAGTAGACGAGTAAAATCTGCAACTTCTTGCATAAAGCCAGCAGGACCACAGCAATATATATCAGGATTATCGTCCGTATTTATATGAGTAGTTAAATATGGGCTTCGATCCCGTGTAAGCAGTACGTAAGAAAAATGATTATATTGCTGTGTCAGCATTTTTAACTCATTAGTGCATTGATGCTCACCTGCTTTAGCAAAGTAAATTAATTTTATCTGATGCTCAGTATTACCTAGCTGCTGATCAAGCATAGCAAGCATAGGCGTAATTCCCGAACCACCAGCAATAAACGTGCTGGGTTTGTGCCAGCTTTTAAATACAAAGTCGCCACTTGGTGGAGAAATATTACACCATGGCTGCACCGCTAATGCATTTTGCAATTGGCTTGTAAAATGACCTTGCTGATCTGTTTTTACTAATAAACGAAGTAAACCTGTCGCCTTATATTGTGCGGGGCTGCATGCCAAAGTAAACACTCGATTAAGCAAACGTCCATTAGCTTCCACCGTTAAGCTAATGTGTTGACCAGCAATATGTATAGGCCACTTTTTACTTGGTTTAAGTGAAATACTTAAAAATCGCCCGCTTAGCGCTTGAACATCAACAACCTTGGCTCGAAAAAGGTCAGCGCGCCACGCAGGTTTAAACTTTTGCATTATTGGCTCAATATAAGCTGCAAAGCTTTGATGGTGTAAAAACCATTTTGAAAATTGGTCTAATACCGGAGTTAACATGGTTATAAATTCTCTATTTAAATCGACTACCCATTAGTTTCTGCTGGGTTTTATATTTGAGCATACACGTGTAAGCCCAAACTTCAGCGCACAAGTGTACGCTCGAATTTTTAAATTTCAACCCCATTAGAGTAATTATTCAATTTTTCTAGAGCGGTATTTAAAGGTTAACAACGCTTAAGTACCCAATGGAGAACGATTAAATTGCGTGCACTTGTACTTATCCCAAATACTTAACACCATGATAAATAGCGTGCTAAGGTAGTTAAAATTTAGTTAATTTTGGAAGCCATTATGAACAAAGTAACAACGCGTAAAAAATTTTCTACACTTGCCAAAATCAGTTGTGCATTTGCACTTTCGGGGCTCACCAGCCTCAGCGCTTATGCAGTTGATTTTAAAGAATTGGATAAATTAGCGCTTAATGTAAAACCGGTAACTGTTGCCCAAGGAATTTCAATTCCGTGGGCTATTGAGGCTTTGCCAAACGGTGACTTATTAATAACCGAGCGCAGCGGCATCCTTTATTTACTTCGTAATAACTCCACCAGCTTAACTAAAATCACTGGGCTACCAAAAATAGATGCCAACGGCCAAGGCGGGCTTCTTGATTTAGAGCTACACCCTGATTTTGCTAATAATCAATGGCTATATATTACTTATTCAAGCAGTGAAGGCGATGGCGCAGGTAGTAACACCGCACTTATTCGTGCAAAGTTAAGTAACGATCACAGCCAACTACTTGAGTCACAACAATTATACAAAGGTGAGCATAACTCTAAAAAAGGTCAGCATTACGGCAGCCGTATTGTGTTTGATAACCAAAACTATGTGTATTTTTCGATTGGCGACCGCGGCTCGCGAGATATTAACCCACAAGATTTAGGCCGTGATGGCGGTAAAATTTATCGTTTACACGACGATGGTAAAATTCCATCCGACAACCCCTTCGTAAACCAAAAAGGTGCAAAACCAGCGGTTTGGTCTTATGGGCATCGTAACCCACAAGGTATGTGGTTCGATGGTGACAATAGTGTATTTTGGGCACACGAACACGGCCCCCGTGGTGGCGATGAGCTTAATATGATTAAACCTAAAACTAACTACGGCTGGCCCGTGGTGAGTTACGGTATTAACTACAGCGGCACCTCGTTTACCGATTTAACAGAAAAACCGGGCATGCAAGCGCCCATATTACAGTGGACACCGTCTATCGCTCCTTCAGACATGTTGCTAGTAAAAGGTGATAAATACCCTGAACTTAAAGGTAAATTTTTACTCGCTTCAATGAAATACGCCTTTGTTAGCGTATTAGAAATAGCAGATGGCAAGGTCGTTAAACAAAGTAAATTACTTGAAGGTATTGGCCGTATTCGCAGCCTAGCCCAAGGTGATGATGGTACTATTTACCTTGGATTAGATGGCCAGGGCATTGTGCGACTAGATCCTAAGTAGTCATTTAATACATCTAATTACAGTAACAGCAAACTTTTCACAGCTTAACTGCGTACTGTTACTGTAATTAGCTAATAAAGAACGAGGGTGTTGATGTTTTCATTTTTAAAGCCAGATCCAATCAAAAAATTGCGTAAAGAGTACGATGCAAAATTAGAGCAAGGCATGCAAGCACAAAGAAAAGGCGATATTAAAAGCTATGCGATGTTAACTGACGAGGCTGAAAAAATCTGGAATGAAATAGAAGCACTCGAAGCCAAAAAGGCCAAGTAAACATATAGCCTACCAATTCAAACCAATCCCGCGTTAAAAACGCGGGGTTTTAATACTTACAAACATCCTTTTTTAAATTCACTTAAGCCCAACCAGATAATTCCCTAGCTTAACCTCCATCGTAACTAGCTTTTAATTGAGCACAGCTGATTATACTCATAGCATTATTGCCTTCTCTTACTTATGCTCATAACCCACCTAAAACCTCGCATAAACAATTATTTACATTAACGTTAATTAGTGGAATTATTAATCTAGTCCAAAAGAGTTGATGCATTGTTTGAAGTAGCAGAATCTTAAAGCGCTGATGATTTTGTGAGTGCGAGGAAAGCATTTTTAGTAAAGTGTGTAATTAAGCCATAAATCATCAAAAATTTACTGGAAAAAATGCAATATAATGAAAAAATTATAATTAAATCAAGGAATACAGATGTACACAGGTAGTTGTTTATGCGGCTCAATCAACTTTTCAATTAATGGTAAAATTACTGATATTATTCATTGTCATTGTTCGCTTTGTCGTAAGGCCAGTGGCAGTGCTTTTGCTACTAATGGATTTATTAATGCCAGCGATCTGACATTAACTGACTACAACGGCACACTTACTTTTTACCAAAGTAGTGAAGGTAAACGTAAGTACTTTTGTAAAACCTGCGGCGCTCCAATTTTTAGTGCTAACGCTCAATCTCCTCAAAGATATCGCCTTCGATTAGGTGCATTGACCTGCGATATAACAGAGCGACCCATATCGCATAATTTCATCACCTCAAAAGCTAATTGGGAAGACTTAGATGCTCAGCTTCCTCGTTATGAGGGACATGAGCCAGGGCGAGAGTAAATCCATATAAATTTATCTATTTTTTGAAGTGGGAGTTTGAATGAAACTGAATCAAGTAACTTTGCCAGTCAAAGATATGAATGAAGCGGTGAGTTTTTATCGCACACTTGGCTTTACCCAAATCGTTGATACACCTCATTATGCACGTTTTAGTTGCCCTGAAGGTGACTCTACATTTTCATTGTCTTTAGAAAGTGAATTTTTTGAAAATCATTCTGTAATTTATTTTGAGAACGATGACCTTGAACAATTGTGCCAGCAGTTAATCAAAAAAGGGATCGTATTCGAACAGCAACCCACAGAGCAAAGGTATCTATGGAAAGAAGCGGTTTTAAAAGACCCTTCAGGAAATAAAATTAAACTCTACAAAGCTGGAGAAAATCGATTAAACCCACCTTGGAAGGTACAAAAACAGCCATAAAGCTAAGCACGAACCAGCATTGCGCTAAGCAGCTAAATGCTGGCGTTTAAGTACTGTACTTAGTTATTTATATTCCATTTTAGCGGTTAAGCGATTAAATAACCCTGGGAAAAACCGTTTTATAAACGGTGCCCAACCACTTAACCCTTGCCCTATTACTACTTCATCCTTTTTATTGTAGATTGCAGTGAGCATTTTTGATGCAGCTACATTTACATTCATACCATTTTCTATTGAAGGCTCAGGTTTGTTTTGCGCCTCACCTTGCTCGTTCAATGAGTTATGGGCAATCGCCGTTTTAATTGAGCCAGGGCAAATAGTTAAGCAATGTATGTTGTGCTCTGCCACTTCGGCGCGTAAGCAATCCATAAAGCCTACTACAGCGTATTTACTGCCTGAATATCCGGTTCTGAACTTAGATCCTACTTTGCCTGCCACGCTACTAATAGCCACTACTGAACCGCTTTTACGTGCCACCATTGAAGGTAGTACCGCTTTAGTGAGTGCAATTAAGCCAAAGTAATTTACTTCCATAAGTTGCCGGTACACTTTAAAGTCGTTTTCTAAAAATAAGCTACGTTGTGATACACCGCCGTTATTAATTAAAATATCAATGGGGCCTAAGCTATCTATTTGCGCCGATACATCCTGCAGTACCATTTCGGGCTTTGATAAATCAAGCGGGATAACACGGTGCCCCTCGCCTTTTAACTCGTCTTTTACTTGGTTGAGTTTATCGATATTTCGCGCTGATAAAATAACCTTTGCACCTTGCTCTGCAAATTGTTTTGCAAGTTCTTCACCAATACCTGATGATGCGCCGGTGATCCACACTGTTTTATTATTATAATCCATGGTTTACCTTATATTCTTTGACTGGTTATGCTTTAGTTGGACCCGCTATTTCATTCACTTGCTGTTCTAAGTTTTTGTAAAAGCCCATTAAAAATAGTAGCTCAACAGTGACATACAAAGGGCCAATAATTAAGCCTACTAAATCATCAACAAAAGCGGGCTTTTTACCTTCAAAATAATGACCAATAAACTGTAATATCCAGCCAAACACGAACACCCCAACTCCAATTACCAACCAAGGTATTAATGCCATTGCGGCAATTGGCTGGGCAGCTACCAGTAATAAAGTGAAAATAATTCCCATGATTAAACCAAGCGAAAAGCTCAACATAAAATAGTAAACCACAGAGGCTAATACAAAAATTTGCGCGCCATCAATGCTAAAATTAGCAATAGGAATTTCAATTCGGGCGAGTAAGCATAAAGCGGCAAACACAATGAGTGGAATACCAAAAAAATGGGTTAATACATTTCGTTTAGAGCGATGGTACAAACCATACTGGCCGAGCTGTTGTTCAAGGGTTTTCATGACGGCGTTCCTATTGTTATTTTTATAAGCAAAGTTCACCTTATAAAAAATGACACATAATAACAACTGATAACGATAGTTAATCTCTAAAAATGGTGAGCAGCACCTTATGCGTTATAGCTATAAATTAGGTAAGGTCATCGTTAATAATTAACATGATCAGCACCAGGAGGTTTACATGCTTTTAAAAACACTCGCCGTTGGCCTATTGCTCGCTTTAGCTGAGATAATTAATGGCAATATTAGAGTAAGGGTTTTACATCGATTTTACGCTCTAAAACGCGCTAAAACACTCAGCTTACTTTTGGGCACTGCGATTATTTATGCCATTACTTGGCTGACCTTGCCATGGGTTAACCCTATTTCGTACTTAGATTGTTTAAATGTGGGTTTTGTTTGGCTAACAATAATGCTTAGTTTAGATATTGTTGTGGGCAGATATTTATTTAAGTATAAGTGGCAGAAAATACTTGATGATTTTAACCTTTTTAGAGGTAACTTACTGAGTGTGGGCATGCTATTGCTTTTTATAAGCCCCTGCTTGGTTTTTTGGTTACAGATGAAAGTTATGGTTTAGATCACTCCTCTAAAAGCGCAGCGTCTCTTCGCCCTCTTTGTGCATAATTCACTAAACCCTATTTGAACACAGAGAAGCGAATGAGGAGTAAATGAGAAGCCACAAAAAGTTATGGTGTAGTTCACTTCTCTAAAAGCGTAGCGTCTGTTTGCCCTCTTTGTGCGTTAATCACTTAAAATCTATTTAAAGTCAGAAATAAATAACCTTTCAACATGCCGTTATCTAAGCTAATGCGGTTACTAGCTTGCCTTTTTCATGTGTTGGTTGCATTGTCATTCGCTCCGTGCCTTTTTCGAATTCTTGCTCTAACATTTTTTGTAATTCAGCAATCTGCTCTTTTATGGCATCTACATCAACCCCTTCCTCTCCTAGCTCTTCTGCCAAGGCTTCTATTGCTGCTTTTAACTCAGCTATAGTTTCTTTATCGACACCTAAACGTTGATAAATTAATGCCTCTTGGGCATTTTCTAAAAAGCTTTTGTCTTCTGGTTTAGCGATAAAATTAGGGGTTGCTTGGTTTTCAGCTGTACTGGTTGTTGCCGCAGCGGCAGATGTTGGCAGAACGTCACTCGTTTTTGCCACTTTGTTAACGGGAGTATTATAACTACTATATTGATTTTTAAAGGTTATTGAAGTCATTGGCTCAAATCCATTTTTGCTTTAATCGTTATATTCTTTAACTGAAATAACTTAAGCAACTTTGATACCAGTTAATATTTGATTGTCTCTAAGGCTTATTTTTATTTCAAATTAAGCCCTCTTAACTCATTTCGCACCCACTTCTCATCTAAATACAGCTCTAAGTGTTGCTCAGCAAACTTTAAAAAGCTGCGTGCAGCGTGTGATATATGTCGGTCTGTACGCACCACAAAATACCAATGGCTAGCTAAAGTGGTGTCGGTAACATTAAGCACTTTAAAGCTATTATCACCTTTAGGCAGCACATGCTGAGAAAGCACCGCAATCCCCATACCTGAAGCTACCGCCACTCTAATGGCTTCATTACTGGCCATTTGCACACTGTCACTTAATACCAACCCTCTACTTTGCAGCTCGCTTTCAAATAACATGCGAGTGGCGGAGCCTGTTTCACGCAATAAAAAACGATACGGAACTAAATCAGCCAGTTTAAGTGCGGTTTTATCGGCTAATGGATGATTTAGTGGCACTATAAACACTAAAGGGTTATGTAGAAATCTAGCAGCCTGGGCATGCTCTAAAGATGGCGGGTGACTAAATACATAAATATCGTCTTCTCCGCGTTCAAAGCGTGCTAAAACGGCTGAACGATTACCTATTTCAAGTGGTAGCTCTACATGCGGATGTTCATTACTGTATGGGCCTAACAACTTAGGTAAAATATATTGGGCAGTATTAACCATAGCAATTTTACATCGTCCACGTTCACCCCCTTTTAGCTCCGCTAAGTAATCTTGGTAATCTTCAAAATGACCAAAAACCTGTTGGCAAGTCCTAAATAAGGCCATACCAGCTTCGGTTATTTGCAACTTTTGTTGCTGCATAATTATTAACGGTTCACCTACCGCTTCTTGTAAGCGTTTAATTTGTAAAGAAACCGTAGGCTGAGTCAAATGAAGTCCACGAGCGGTTTCGCTTATAGAGCCGGTTTTTACTACACTCATAAATACTTCAAGTAGTCGGAAGGAAAGTTGCCTTATATTCATACGCACCTCATAGGTTTTTATCTATAGGATGTTATCATTCATTTTATTATTTACTATATAAAGATTTGCCTATAATAGCGCCGCTTAACAAATCAAATTAGTAATAAAGAGGAGAACAGCGTGCCTGATATTGTAGTAATGTTTTTTATTTTAGGATTAGCAGCGGGTATCCTTCGCTCTGATTTAGCTATTCCCAAAGCGACGTATGACACCCTCAGTTTACTACTCATGCTTACCATAGGTCTAAAAGGTGGCATGGTGCTGCATGGCAATTTAAGTTGGCAATTACTCCCAGAAATGGCCTCGGTTATGTTACTTGGTGGGCTTATTCCGCTCACTTTATACCCTATTTTAAAATACGTTGTTAAGCTAAGCGTAGCGAATAGCGCCAGCATTGCTGCCCACTATGGTTCGGTTAGTGCTGGTACATTTGCGGTAGCATTAGCGTATGCCGAATCGGCTAAATTAGAAGTGGGCGCAGAAGTTACCTTGTACCTAGTTATGCTTGAATTACCCGCCATTATTGTAGGTTTACTGTTGTATCGTAAGCTCGACAAAGCACACAGCGAAAACACCAGCTTATCGTTAAAAGCACTGTGGCACGAAACGCTTACCAATAAGAGTGTGATTTTGCTCGTTGGCGGTGTAATTATCGGTATGATGTATGGCACCCAACAGGGTAGCCAAGTTACGAGTTTACTTACCAGTAGCTTTAAAGTAGTGCTGGCGCTATTTTTACTCGAAATGGGCTTGGTTGCTGCACAAACGCTTCGCCCTTTTCCTTGGCAGCAATGGAAACTGGCTGCCTTCGCCATTATTACACCATTATTTTTAGGCACCATTGGCGTTATGGTTGGCACCTTGCTAAATTTAGAATTAGGTTCAGTGGTTATTCTTGGGAGCTTAGTGGCGAGTGCTTCTTACATTGCCGCACCTGCTGCTGTAAAAGCCTCTATTCCCAAAGCGGATATTGGCCTAGCCATGCTTAGCTCGTTAGGTGTCACCTTTCCATTTAATGTTATTGTTGGGATTGGTTTGTATCATCAACTTGCCGTTGCCATAAGTTAAATATAACGCACTAAAAAACCCCAAAGTGGGCTTTTTTGGTTTTATAAGCAGTATTATTTAGTTTAAAAAAGGGCTTAAAAATACAACAATTTTAAAACAATAAAGCTAACTTACTTCTACAAAAAAATAGCATGTAAGCGTTTAATTTACGTAAAAAAACATTTTGAATACTATTTTCATTTAGCAATTAAAAAACTCTTTACTTCGTTGTCAAATCAGCCTAAATTCGCCGCAAAATTAACCTCCTTAGGATAATTGCTTTATCAATCTCCCCTAAAAACAGCAATTATTTAACCTCTTTTCGGAACAATCTAATGGTGGAACTTACCGCTGATAGTAAATCAAATAACCCGCTAGCGCCGGTTATTGGCTTATCGTTTTTTGCTATTGCATCAGGCTTTTTAATGAGCTTGATCCCGTTATCGCTCAATGCTTTTAACATCAATCTTGATTTAGCTCCATGGCTTGCCAGTGTCTTTTATTTAGGCTTATTGATTGGTGCTTTATGTATAGAGCGCGTAGTGGTAAAAATCGGTCATAGGTTGGCTTTCATCGGGTTTTTAGCTTTATTAATTATTAGTGTTATCGCCCAGCTGATCAGCCCAACGGCCACTATGTGGTTAATAGCACGCTTTGTGGCTGGTATGGCAGTTGCTGGCGTATTTGTAGTGGTAGAATCATGGTTATTAATGGCTAACACCGCAAAAGCGCGAGCTAAGCGCTTAGGGTTATATATGACTTCCTTATACGGTGGCAGCGCAGTAGGTCAACTTGCCATTAAACCATTAGGAACGACAGATGCTGTGCCCTATTTATTTGTTATTGCTTTGTTAGCTGTTGCGATTTTAGCGCCACTCTTAATTACCCGAGGACAACCTGATACGCAAAACTTACAAAAGCTACCCCTTAAAGAGCTAAAAACCCTCAGCCGCCCTGCTATTTTAGGCTGTTTAGTGTCGGGGTTATTACTAGGCCCTATTTATGGATTATTACCGGTTTATATAGCCGCACAAACTGATCAAGCTCAATATACCGGCTTACTTATGGCGGTGATTATTTTAGGTGGCATGTTAGTTCAGCCTTTAGTGAGCTATTTATCAACCCGCATTATTAAAAGCTTATTAATGGCTATTTTTTGCTTTATTGGTACCGCCAGTGTGGTGGGTATTTTACATGCTAATAACTTTGCGGCCCTAGTAAGTAGTTATTTTATATTAGGTGCATGCAGTTTTGCGCTTTACCCGATTGC
The DNA here is from genome assembly GCF_005887175.1 of Pseudoalteromonas sp. S1612. Lineage (GTDB taxonomy): Bacteria > Pseudomonadota > Gammaproteobacteria > Enterobacterales > Alteromonadaceae > Pseudoalteromonas > Pseudoalteromonas undina. The sequence goes on from NZ_PNDH01000020.1 coordinate 23,303, forward strand.
CATTACTCTGGCGTGTGACTCATTGCCTATGGCAAAAATAGTCTCAGCTACCGAAATAATGCTATTAAGTTACAGTGTGGGCTCGGTTTTAGGGCCGCTAATGGCTACCTATTTTTCAGATGAAAGCCATGGTGTGCTTATTTACTTAGGTGGCTGCTTAATTACTACCTGTATTTACATGCTTATAAAAAGTATGAAAAAAATCCCCACAGGTAACACCCCCGTTGCCGGCTAGCGAATGCTAAAAGCCGCTTAATGCTGGTTACGGTATTAAGCGGTTTACGCTTGAGTAACCTCTTTAGCAACCGCTTTATTTTTTAACTCAAATACTTCAATTTTATGCTCGTTTATGAGTTCATCAACAAAGCAGCTGCGATTATTATCATCAGTTATTATGTACACTTTATGTTTAGCGCGAGTGAGCGCCACATAAAATAAGCGACGCTCTTCACTGTATGCGTAATTATCTTTTGCGGGTAATAATGCTTCTAAAATTTGAGGCGTTGGCTTAGTGCTTGGAAATCCAAACGCTCCGCCATTCATTGCTAATATGATGACATATTCGGCTTCTTTGCCTTTTGAGCCATGAAACGTATCACACTCAATATGCAATGCTGAAAACTCTTGCTGTAAAGCACTTATATCGGCCTGTGAAGGTAACTGAAATCGAAATCGTGCAAGTAAATATACCGTGGTAGACTTGCCAGAATGTCCCTTAATCCCCTTTAGTAAATGCTTAATTGCGCCATTGTTTAGCTCCGCTATTTTGGTGTTTTTAGCTGAGCCACTTTTCACTGTTTTTAGCACGCTAACGGCGGGCTTAGTTACCTTTGCAACTGAGTGAATGTCTTTAGCTAACTGCGCTGGGTTTTTCATAATAAAACCTGCGGCAACCTCGCCAATTTTATTATTAAAGCGAAAGGTCCTATCTAATAGAGTTTGTGTTGTAAAGCCAAAATGTGCGGCAAACTCGGTAGTAAGTCGCATATCTGCACTACTAAAACGGTAAATAGCTTGCCAATCGTCTCCTACTGCAAACAGTGAACTATTCGGTTTACTATCGCGCAGTGCTTTTACAAGTGTAGCTCGCAGCGGTGATATATCTTGAAATTCATCCACCATGATATAACGCCAAGGCGATGTAAACTTTTTAGTGTTTACATAATCGAGGGCTTTAATAATCATATCGTCGAAGTCTATTTCGCCCTGCGTGAGTAAATAATGGTTATAGTTGGCTAACAACGGCTTTAATAATTTCCAGGCTTGCTGTATCTGCTTTAAATCGCTCTCAAGTGTTATATTTGCGGTTTTATACACGCTGATTAATTGGCTAAATAAGGTAGCTAACTTGGTTAAATGACCGCCAGATTTTATCTCTTTTAAAAGCGCTATATGATTAGGCTTTGCAGGACTAAATTTAAACTCGCCTTTAACGTCATTAAGAGTGTTATTTATATAATTTACCAGTGCTTTAGCATATTGTGGTTTAGCATTGGCAAGCGATTCAAAACATCCTTCAACCCATTTTATTTTAGCTTTTTCGTTTTCAGCGAGTTTAGATATTTTAGGTGGCTTGCCCTCAACCTCGCTAATAATGGTTAAGCCGACGCTGTGAAATGTGGCCGCTTTAATGGACTCAGTGCCCAGCTTTTGTTTAATTCGTTCATCCATTTCGCAAGCGGCTTGCTTACCATAGGCGAGTAATAAAATATCGTTGTAATTAGCCTGCCCACTATTAACCAAATAGCCCGCTCTGGCCACCAACACACTGGTTTTTCCTGTACCAGCACCTGCTAGCACTAAATTATTATCGTCATCTATGATGCAAGCTCGGCGTTGTTGCTCAGTGAGTGGATTTGTTTCAACACAACTAAAAAAATCGTTATAGCGCTTTAATTGTGATTGAGTGTATTTATGTTGAAAAAAACGCGTGAGTGAATCGCTCCACTGGCTGTATTGTTCAAGCAATTTTATTTGTGTGCTGACTGGTGCTAAAACATTGCTACTTTTTATCCAAGGTAGCCAGCGTTTATATTGCTCATCTACTCGTTTTTTTATATCAGCCACATATGATTGGCGCAAAAACTGAGTGTGAGCAAATTGGTTTATTTCACTCAACACCTCATTAAGCACAGCAATATTGCTTTTAACCCATAACATATCAGTATGCGCTTTAAATGCCCTATTGCTGCCATATGCCCTCATCCAAATACGATACTGCTTAGAGTCGGTATTAAAGCGCAGTGTTTGCCCAAACACACCATATTCATAGCGAATGGGCGACGTTAAATTACACCAACTCAATGTGGTTGTTTGTGTTTTATTGCTGAATACTAAACCTTGTGGGTTTATGTCGACAAAGCGATGCGGGGTAAAAATACGGCCAAATACACTAGGCTGAATAGAATTCATTAACAGCAGAATTCCTTTATAAAAATAAACCAATTAGCGGTATTTTAAGGGAATACGCCTTGCAAGGATAATAAAACCAATAAAAAATAGCAGTTATGTTTGTACGGATTTTATGGCGTATAAAAAACACCCAATTAATTTACCCACCTGCTTGGCATAAACACCACTATGTGACTAATATCTACTCTAGATACAGTAAGATAACAAGGATTGAAACATGCGAATAAATTCAATTAGAACCAAAGTCATTTTGCCAATTGCTTTTTTAGCATTGATCCTTGCAGGCTTGCTAGTTGCCATAGCTTCAATTACTTACATACAAGACAGCGCTATGAAAAGGCAAACCGAAACCTTTTTTGAAGCTGTTACTGTTATTCTCAATGCCGACAGAGACATATATCAAGCACGTATTGCACTTGAAAATTTACTCAGCGCCACTGGTGATAGTGAGAAGAATAAAGCAGAGTTTTTAGAAAACGCAGAGCAAGTAAAGGATCGCTTTAAAAAATACTTAATTTATTTAAAAGATGAAGAGGCATTACTAGCAAAGCATGATTCATTTTCCAACTTTATGCCTTTGTATAATGAATGGGTAAATCATAGTAAAACACTCATTGATACCAACCACTCGCAAGGTAAAATGCAAAGTGATTTAAATAAATCTGAACCTGAATTTATAAAAATACGCGAAATGATGGATCAGGCAGGTGAAGAGCTTCGCGCTTATACTAATAAACAACAGCAAGATAAAGTGGGGGCTGAGCGTTTAGGGCGTTATGTAGAAGCCATTTCAGAGATACTAAATGCCGATAGAGATATATACCAAGCTCGGCTTGCAAAACAAAAAATAGTAAACCAACACGGTGATTTAGCACAAAATCAAAAAATATTTGAAGAAAACGCAGCCCAAGTTATTCGTCGTTTTCATAGTTACCGTAGTTATTTAATTGACGAGCCGCAGCTAACACAAAAATATGCCAACTTCGATCAGCTTTACCAGCAATGGTATGAGCAAAGCAAAGCCTTGATTTACTCAACTCCTGCAAAGCAAGTCGCTTTAATTGATAATAATTTAGCAAAAGCTGATAAAAGCTTTAACGAATTAAGAAATATACTTGATATTGCAGGAGAAGAAGCACGCACGCATGCCAGAGCTGTAAAACAAGACGTACAACAAAGCATTCAACTTTTTGAAAAAATTGTTTTTATTGTGATTATTATTGCCTTTATTGTCGCTTTAGGTGTGGGCTATTACATTCCGAAAAAGCTAACCGATAATATCAATAATATTACCCTTCGTATTAAAGAAATAGCCGCTGGCGATGGCGATTTAACCCAACGTATTAACACTACATCACACGACGAATTAGCTGATTTAAGTAATGAATTTGATAACTTCTTGAGCCATTTACAAACAATAATAAAAAATATTCAGCAGCAATCAAGCCAACTTGGTGCAGTAACGGGTGATTTAAATGATGTATCTGATACCGCGATGGAAGTAACCCAAAAACTTGCTAATGCCTCTGAGTCAATAGTCAGTGCGGGTCATGAAATGGACATGGCCAATCAACAAATGGCAGAGCTTGCAAAAAATACCGCGCAGGAAGCCGATATATCTAGCGAGCAGGTAAAGCAAGGTGTTCAAGCTATTGATGTGTCTAGCAAAGCGATTGAAGATTTAGCTAACGATATTAAGTCTGCATTAGCGAATTCGGTTGAACTAGAAAGTAGCTCTACCGATATCACCTCCGTTCTTGAGGTAATACGTAATATTGCAGAGCAAACAAACTTATTAGCTTTAAATGCAGCGATTGAAGCCGCTAGAGCCGGCGAGCAAGGCCGTGGATTTGCAGTGGTAGCTGATGAGGTAAGAACGCTTGCCACACGAACTCAACAAAGCACAGACGAAATTGATACCATGATCCAACGCTTAAATGACAATGTTAAAGCGTCGTCTGATTCAATCAAAAATAGCCAAACTAATGCCAATACCACCTTAACCAACTTTGACTCAGTAATTACCATTTTTAATAGCCTGACTCACGCATTTGAAAAAGTGCAGCAAATGTCGGCTGAAACCGCACAAGCTACACAAGAGCAGTCACATGTGGCTAACGAAATAAATCGAAATTTAGTGTCATTAAAAGAGCAATCTGCACAAATGAAACAAATTTCATCGCAAACTACGCAACAATCTAAAAATGTATCGGCTTTATATAAGCAAATGAAATCGCAAGTGGAAAGCTTTAAAGTATGAGCGAGTAACAATTACAAAATTAAGCGCACGTAAATTGCGCTTAAATTTTGCTATCGATAATAATCAATTCACACTCAGTGGTTGCCGTTAAAGTGATGGTTTTAGCCTGTGTAACTTCTGCGCCATCACCTTTATTCATGTTAACTGAGGCTGACTCATCGCTAATAATAAACTCTCCTGCCGATGCCAGTACATAGGCTTGATGATCAATCGGCTGTGTTATTAACGTGCCTTTTGCCAGCTTACCACCATAAATACGCGCCTGCTGATTAATAAACAGTGCACTATCGGCATCTTTTGGATAACCCGAAACCAGTAAGCTAAGGCTGCTTGTAGCTTGTGTAGGAAACTTCTTGCTTTCCCAGCGTGGCTTAACATTATGTTGATTACTCTGAATCCAAATTTGATAAAACGTAAGTGGTTCATCTGTTAGGTTATATTCTGAGTGGGTAATGCCGGTGCCTGCACTCATCACCTGCACCTCACCTTGCTCAGTGATCCCTTTGTTGCCCATACTATCTTGGTGAGTAATAGCACCACTACGGATAAAACTAATAATTTCCATATTTCTATGCGGGTGCGCACCAAACCCCATACCAGGGGCTACCCAGTCATCATTAACTACACGCAAAGTGCCAAATCCCATACGCGCAGGATTATAGTAATTCGCAAAACTAAAATGGTGCTTTGACTTAAGCCAACCATGATCAGCATTGCCTAAGCTATTTTTTGGGTAATGAGTAAGCATATTTTTTCCTATACGTTATCTCTGCGTCATTTAGTATTGACGGTCTCGATCATGGGCAGCATCAAACGTGTGTTTAGCACCTAAAGGCACAATTTGCGTTGGGTTAATGGTTACGTGACTTACGTAGTAATGCACCTTTGTGTATTCTAAATCGACCGTTTCCTTTACCCCAGGTACTTGGTAAAGCTCATTAATGTAGTTACTAAGATGATGAAACTCAGTTAACTTTTCTCGATTACACTTAAAGTGCCCGTGATACACCGCATCAAAGCGGATAAGTGTGGTAAATAATCGCCAATCGGCTTCAGTGAGTTTATCGCCCACTAAGTAACGCTGTTTTGCTAATCGAGTTTCTAACCAATCTAAGCTATCAAACAAGGCGGTGTAAGCTTCGTTGTAAGCTTCTTGAGTTGTAGCAAAACCGGCTTTATACACCCCATTGTTAATGGTGTTATAGACACGGTTATTCACTGTTTCTATTTCTTCACGTAGCGCATCTGGATAATAATCGTCGGTGTTACCAGTAAGCTCATTAAACGCACTATTAAACATGCGAATTATTTCTATTGATTCGTTGTTTACAATAGTCTGCGTTTTTTTATCCCATAAAATAGGCACGGTAACACGCCCTTCATAGCTAGGGTCGGCTTTTAAATACAATTGATAAGCGTAATCTAAGTTATAAAGTGGATCGCCCTGCTCGCCAAATTCCCAACCGTTTTCCATCATGGGTGCTTCAACAATACTCATAGAAATAATGTCTTCGAGCTGCTTTAATTTACGAAATATAATGGTGCGGTGCGCCCAAGGGCAAGCCAAGGATACATATAAATGATAGCGACCCGCTTCTGGTTTAAATTTACTGTTTTGCGCTGATGAAATCGTATCTCTAAAGCGGCTATCTTGGCGTACAAATTTACCGTCGCTTTTTTCAGTGTCATACCATTTATCGACCCATTCACCGTTAACAAGTAATCCCATGTCCGTCTCCTTAGTTTATAGAGTGTGCCAACCTTACGCAGGTTGGCAGCTTAAAGTTCAATCACTTATGTGATCAGCTTATTGATTTAATTTGTTATGAATTTTTCCATCAAGGGATAGCTTTCCAGCTCCTTGGATCAGTAAAGCTAGGGTAATGGCTAACAGCGATAACGCAAATTCATAACCGTTATTGCTCATAAATAAACCGTTATCTATGTGTGTGGTAAAAATAGCAACTACCATAGTGATAGCCAGTACAAAACTCGCAGGACGCACCAGTAAACCAACGATGAGTAGTAACCCACCAAAAAATTCAGCGCCACCGGCCATTAATGCCATTAAATAGCCCGGTGCTAAGCCAATCGACTCCATCCATTGCCCTGTGCCTTCCAAGCCATAGCCACCAAACCACGCAAACAGTTTTTGTGCCCCATGAGCGCTAAACACTAATCCTGCAATAAGCCTTAATGGTAGTGTTGCAAAAGACTGTTCAGTTTTTGTGATGGCGGCTGTAATATTTTTAATCGTCATAGTTTTAACCTGTATAGTTCCAATTGAGTATGCAGCTATTGTATAAGTTGAATTAAAATTAAATAACTCCTATTATTTGCTCTATATGTTCAAATATTTTGAACAGTTAATATTTGGTATGATAATGAATACACCCCCTATAAGCATAGAAGCTTTACTGGTACTGGACGCCATTGAGCATCGTGGCAGTTACGCAGCCGCTGCAGAGCAACTTAATAAAGTACCCTCAGCCTTGTCGTATATTGTTAATAAACTTGAAGAGCAATTAAATGTAACCTTGTTTCAGCGCCAAGGTCGACGTGCCGTTTTAACCCCTGCAGGTAAACATTTACTGACCGAGGGGCGTAAAGTACTCAATGCTATAAATAATTTATCGGAGCAAACACAAACCATAGCTAATGGCTGGGAGCCACGGATACGTATTGCCTATGACTCTATTTTTGACATAAGTGACGTATTCAAAAATCTACAGCTATTTTTAAACGAGCATAAAAATATTGAGATAGACATTAAAGAGGAAGTACTTAATGGCACTTGGGAGGCTTTAATTGAGGATGACGTTGACTTAGTGATTGGCGCACCGGCCCCTGTACCTAATCAAAAGGGGATCAGAGCGGTAAAAATAGCTGATATTCAAAATGTTCTGGTGGTTCACCCTAGCCACCCGTTAGCGCTACTAAAAACCCCCATTGAGCCCAGCGAACTCGGTCAATACACCACGGTTATAGTGCATGACTCAGCAAAGCAAGGTATTCCGTGGTCAGCTAACTTAATCGAAGGTAATCAACGTTTTTATGTAAGTTCTGTAAGCCAAAAAATAACCGCTATTTTATCCGCTATTGGCATTGGTTATTTACCTGTAAACCTTATTGCTGAGCATATAAAAGCTAACAAACTGCATGTTGTGGAACTTACCGAACCACGCCCAATTCAAGACTTATACCTTGCATGGAAAATAACTAACAAAGGTAAAGGGCTGAAACAGCTGACCCAAATTATTCTAAATAGTGTTTAAGCCTAATAAACGCAAAAGCCCATGCTAAAACAGCATGGGCTTTTTGAATCGGTAATAAATATTACAGCGCGAGATCTTGCTTAGCGCGCGTTAAATTGTGCGACACTAACTCGTTACCTGACATTTGTTGTGCTTCGTAAAAGTCTGATAATGCAGCTGTTTCGTTTTTAGCCATTAAACGTCCTACACCACGGTTACTTAAAGCAAATGAAGTCAGCTCACGTACTTTAAAACGTGGGCCAGTGCTTTGTTGTAATAAAGTAATTGCTTTTGAGCAAATTTCTTCAGCTTGGCTATAATTTTTTGATTTTACATTTAATGCACAATCGTTAAATGCAACTTCGAATTCTTGAGGGGCTGTTTTAGCCTCTTCAATAACCATTAACTTGTAATCACTTTGATCAGCCATTACAGCAGCTGAGCAAGTTAATAAAGAGCCAAGAGCGATGGTTTTGATAAGTGAGCGTTTCATGATTAATTTCCTATTTGGTTAGTCGTGCTTGTTGCCGACAACTAAACTTTAGAGTGTTTACTTAATCTCGACAAACGATTAAAAACAAACCAATAAGTGAAAAAAACTAACCTATAGATTTTAAGCTGCTAAAAAGCGATTAGCAGTTCAAAAAGTCAATCACCTCTTCTTGTAGATCAATATAATCGTCTTCTGACATATTTAATGTTGCTAAAACGTGTTTTTCTATATCATCCCAATCTTTAGTGGTGTCGCCGCGTAAAACACAATTAACCAGATTCTCAGACATTTTTAAAACGCTGTAACACAATTGTTGGTTACTTCCAGTTATGTTACTTAGCATGCTCAAATCGTGATGACGTAAAATAAGCTGACAAATATCTACGGGTAAATGCCAGCTGGTCGCTAAGTAATAACCCACAGTGGCATGATTAGTTCCATATAAACGCTCTTCTATATCTATCAAGCTTTCTTTATGGGTATTATTTGAAGTATGCAAAGCACTCACGTAATTATCAAATTTGATTGCCATTGGCACAATGCCACAATCATGAAACAAACCAAGCGTATACAAGTACTCAACGGGGACATTATTTAGACGTTGTCCAATAATCATGTTTACATCAGCAATTTCTGAGGCGGTATCCCAAAAACGTTCAAGGCTAATACAGCACTCATTTTGGGCGAACATTTGCTTTAGCTTTAGGCTAGGAACTAAAGCTTCAATGCCATTCCAACCTAAAAACATAATGGCTTGTTTAATATTTGACACACTACGAACTAAGCCATAAGCGGGTGAATTAACTATCTTTAAAATAGCGGATGCAATAGCAACATCTTTAGCGATGATTTCTGCGGCGTCTGAAAGCGAGGGCTCTTGTGCAGATGCTAATAATTCAAGATCATTTAAGATTTGCGGTCTTGGTGGAATAATAAAGTTTTTATTTACATCTGATAATACCTGCTCATTAACTACAATCATCGATGTCTAGCCTCCAGCTAAGCTATATGGATTATTTATTTTATTCCATTTGAACTTTTATACTAGAAGTTGATTACTCAATATTCAATATTTTACCTGTTTTTAAAATTAACTATTTGTGGCTTAAGCTTTTATTTTTCATTACTAATGCAACCTAAAAAAACGGCCAATAAAAAAGCCCTCAAATGGTTGGTTAGAGGGCTTAGGAACTAATTTGAACACTTAAAATGGCAGTTAGGCTATACCATGTATCTCTTTCCAATTACCTGGATGAACAACATAACCAAACAATGCATGTCCGCCATATACCAGCTCTGTTCCTTCTGGTATCCAGAGCATTTGCCCTGGCTTAACATGATGAGTTTCGCCATTTGCGGTTAACTCGAAGCAGCCTTCTATAACAAATACAACTTCATCATAAAGTACTGTCCATGCTACTTTTGCACCTTCCCATTTCGCAAAACCAACACCAATATTTGGTGATATTTCAGGGCTAAGTGCACGAGCCACGTAGGCCATGCCAGGCGTATCTCCACGTACATTAAAGTCGAGTAATTTACTGTCTACTAATTTAACCTGTTTCATATTTCACTCCTACTTTGCCATTTGGCAAGTTTAATTCGGCTTTTTACTCCTAAACCAAGCAATGGCTCTGGTGGATTTAAACTTGGCATACCCGTTACCTGCTGAATATCATCAAGCGACTGCGATGTTGCCCCCATAACATAATCAGCAAGCAAAGTACCCGACACAGTTCCCCAAGCAACCCCCACACCGTTATCACAGGCGCTGGCAAACACTCCATCATCGAGTTGACCAAAGAAATTAGTGAAATTTCGCGAAATAGCATAGGTGCCTCCCCACGAATGTGTAAAAGGCACATCGACTAGTTGTGGATAGCGAGCTAAAAATACTTTGCGATGATCGTTTTGAATTTCCTGACGCAACTTATCACTAATGCTGTTGCCATATTTAGCTACATGTTGGTAGGTATTACGAATAATAATACGACGATCAGCGGTCATCCTTAGCGTTGTGCCAGCGTGATCAGCGGGTGTAAGTCCCCAATCAAGTAAACCTGCATACTGCTGCATTTCTTTATCGTTTAGCGGTCGGGTCCAACTAGCAAAAGTCATTACAGGAAGTAATCGATTTTTTAAAAAACCAAACTCACGAGTAAAAATACTTGTACCCAGTAATAACTGAGGTGTTTTAATGCTGCCGTGCTCTCCTTGCAACAGCCACCCTCCTAGCTCTTTCTCCAAGCGCACAATAGGCGAATGCTCAAATACCTCAATGTTTTTTGGTAAGTTAGCACCTAAACCACAGGCTAGTGCTGCGGGTTGAACCAAGTACCCCCCCGGGGTGTAAATAGCACGGCTGTAGTAATTAGTGCCTAATACTTTTGCCAAATCAGTGCCAGTAACATGCTCAAATGGTTCGCCTAAATCGGTCATAAGATGTTCGAAGTGATCAAGGTAAGCTTCACCCCTAGCGCCTACTGCACCTTGGTATTTACCCGCAGCCGACCACTGGCAATCAATGTTGTATTTAGCAACTAAAGAAGCAAGCTGATCAATCGCAAAACGATTAAGTGACAATAATCTTTGCTTATGTGCAGGATCTGGGTGCTCAAGAGAGAATTTATGCGGTAAGTCAATCACAAACCCTGAATTACGCCCTGATGCACCTTCGCCTATTCGCTGTGCATCAATTAGGACAATTCGTGCATTTGGCGCGTGCTCAGCTAAACGGCGTGCCATAGCTAAACCAGCAAAACCAGCGCCTAAAACCACGTAGTCAGCCTTTTGTGCCCCCGTTAAAAGCGCTTGTTTAGGCTGCTTTGGTAAAGCGTTATACCAGCCACAGGTATTATCATCATGCGGTAAATGAATCATATTTTACTCCGTTGCTGCTAGGTTATTTAAACTTATTTGCTCTAACCAATAACTGCGATTAGCCTGTACTTGTTTACCTAACAGAGCAAAACCAAGTACTTGCTCATTAGCATCATTAAATACAGCCACTAACTCTTCACCTTGTTGTTTTATATGCCACTGACCTTGCGCCATAGGTGGTACAGGAAAAATAGTTAACGGCATTATAGGGGTTTTAACAATAACGGGACTCGGCAAAAATTTGGCGTTAGTTACATTGCCCAACAGGCTATTGACTAAAGCAGGTAGAATTTGATTTATGGGTGCAATATATGGCTGCCATCCTTGTGATGTTTGCGCACAGTCACCTAATGCAAATATAGCAGGGCGACTGGTTTGGCCATCGTCATTTACTTTAATACCACGCTCAACTTCTAATCCAGCTTGCTCAGCAAGCGTTACATTTGGCACTAATCCTACCGCAGATAGCACCACGTCAACTTCAATCACTTGACCACTATTTAAGTGTAATAATGAAACAGAGTCGTTGACTTCAATACGGTTGATACTATCTTCTAAATACCATGATACCCCCAAGTCGGCTAACTTTTGCTGTAAGGCTTCGCCGACTACTTGTGGGATCAGTCGATACATTGGCCACTGCCCTAAACCGATGACACTCACTTCATAGCCTTTGGCGCTCAAGTCATTTGCAAATTCACAGCCAATTAACCCATCGCCTAAAATAGCAACTCGCTTTTTACTATCAAGTTTTGCTCTTAATTGTGCATAATCGTGCAAATCATTCACACTTAGTACTTCTGAGGCGTCTCCAGCAATTGGAATTTTAATTGCTGACGCACCTGTCGCTAGTACTAAACGCCCATACTTATAACGCCCTATGCTGGTGATGAGAGAGTGATTATCTGCATCTATTCGTTCAACACGTGTATGCGGATAAACACGAATATTAAGACGCTGCTCCCACTCAAGTGCGGCTTCGTTTTGTAAATCAGCTGCGCTTTTCCCCATTGCAAAAGCATTCGAAAGAGCAGGTTTGCTGTAAAGTGCGCCGTCATCAGCGGTGAATACGGTAATAGCTACGGTTGATGATTGTTTACGTAATGCAGCCGCTACTTGATAACCACTGTGGCCACTACCAATGATAACAATTGGGCCTTGCGGTTCATCAACAATGGTCTCAGAAACACGAGTGTGTTGAACAGCAGCTGGTTCAGTTACTTCACCTTCAGTTAGTTCATCTTCACTTATTTCGATCATTTCAAAATCGGCTTTGCCTACTAAACAATCTGGACATACCCAATCCTGTGGTACATCCTCCCAAAGGGTGCCTGGAGGAATACCATCAGCAGGCCAACCTTGGGCCTCATCGTAAATGAGGCCACAAATAATACAGAGCCATTTTTTCATTTCTCTATCCTAATAATTTGGATTTAACCCTGTGGGTTATCTACTGCAGAAAGTCACAAATAGATAAACCGTAAGTTTTATAAACAGAGTCGTTGCCACTCGTTATAAACGTATAGCAATATTGCGTGTTTGCATGTAGCTGTAGATGGCTTCTTGACCTTTTTCTCGGCCAAAGCCAGACAATCCAACTCCGCCAAATGGCGTTTCTATGCCACCAGCAAACCATTCATTTATAAAAACTTGTCCACCACGAAGTTGCTGAGCCACTTGTAATGTTTGGTTAAGTGCTTCACCAAATACGCCTGCTACTAAACCAAATTCAGTGCCATTAGCTATTTTTACAGCCTGTTGCTCATCTTCAAATGGCATAATAACCAATACAGGACCAAATACTTCTTGTTGAGATATGGACATATCAGGGGTTGCTTCGATCACAGTTGGAGCAACATAGTAACCTGCCAAATCAGGAGCATAGCCACCACATAAAATAGTTGCCCCCTCTTTTTTAGCTTGTTCAATCATTGCCAATACACTGATTTGTTGAGCTTGAGAAACCACGGGCGTTAAATCAGCCTGCTCTTCACCTGAGCCGATCACTAAATTTTCAGCCATAGTAACCACTGCCGATTTAATCTCTTCGTAACGAGCTTTATCTACCAGTAAACGCGACATTGCAGAGCACACTTGTCCAGCATTAAAGAAAATACCTGTTTGCACACTGCTGATAACTTTCTCAGTAGCCGCATCTTTAAGAACAATAGCTGCAGATTTACCACCCAATTCCATTACAGAAGGTGTTGCACGCTCAGCTGCACCTTTTAGAATACGTTGCCCAGTGGGCACTGAACCGGTAAAAACAATTTGATTAACATCATTATGCTCAACTAGGTGGCTCCCCACTACTGAACCCTTACCACACAATAGGTTAATAGCGCCTCTTGGAAAGCCAACACTTTCGAGTGCTCTTACTAAATACACCATACCAACAGGCGAAATTTCGGGTGACTTAATGACTACTGCATTACCCGCCGCCAGCGCTGGAGCTAAAGAGCGAGCACAGATTGAAACTGGGAAATTCCAAGGTACAATTTGTACTGATACACCCATAGGGATATATTGCGTAAAATCAATATAGTTTTTACCTAAAGGAATCGACGTACCTTCGAGTTTGTCAGCCATGCCGCCATAGTATTCAAAATAACGAGCAGCCTCTAAGAATTCATCTTTTGCATCCGCTAAGGTTTTACCGTTTTCTCTGCACAGAGCTAAAGCACCTTCATCAGCTATCTCTTTGATAGCTTTTGCTGCATCAAGCATCCACGTTGTGCGCACAGCTGGGCGTACATCGCTCAATAGTCCACCGCTTATGCATTGTCTGGCGGCTAGCATCGCATTGTTTGCATCATCAACGCTGGCACTTGCAATCGTGCTATATTCCTGTGCCGTGGCGGGGTTTATTACCGAAATATGAGTGTGAGAATCACACCACTGGCCATTAATGAAATTAAGATAATGAGTCATAATTAAGCCTCCGTCACAGATTTCACTTGTTTGGCAAGCCAAATTTGGAAAAAGTGTGTTGGTGTATCCATTTCAGGTGAAAAAGCCCCACCACCAAAACCAGGTGAGTACCGTCCTTGCTGCATTCCTTCAACTGCGCCAATATCTTCACCAAACACCACACGCCATGATTCAAGTGTTGCAGTACGACACGCCGCATACTCATCTTTAGTTGCTTCATCACTAATATAGAAAATACGTAAACGTTCGATAGTTTTATCTGTACTAATTGGGTCGATCATCATTGCAAAAGCGTGATCAGCTTGAATACCAATAAGTATATTTGGAAATAAAGCAACATATTCAGCATGGCGTAGCTTTTCCTCAGGCCAGCTTGGGAATTTTGGTAAGTGTGTACCAGCAGTATCAGAAAGGTTATATTTATAGCTACCTTGACCAGAAAAACGCTCATCGAACATGATATTGTAGTGATCTTCTAATTTAGAATAAGTATTTAACGCTGGATGTACCCAAGGTAAATGATAGGCTTCACAGAAGTTTTCTATGGTTAACTTCCAGTTACTTTTTACTTCAATTTCTAAGTGTCCGCCCATATTGGCACGACGTAATAAACTCAAACCATCGTCACCTAAAAACTCTTGCCAACGCTGTGTTAAAGGAGCTATATGTTCATCGAAAGAACTCGCCTCGCCAGATAGATTAATGAATACCATATCCATCCAAATAGCTGAGCGGATTGCTTTTAGCCCATGCTTTTCACATGCAAAACGTTCATCGTTATGCTTACCGATGCCACCTAAATGCGGAGTGCCTTTTAAGCTTCCATTTAAATCATAGGTCCATGAATGATAAGGGCAGCGGATCATGCCTTGCACTTCTCCTGCTTCATGTACTAACTTCATCCCTCGATGGCTACACACATTATGAAATACCTGCACTTCGCCTTGGCGACTCTTCATCATTAATAAAGGTAAGTCCATAAAATCAATTGGCATAACATAACCGTTTTTGATTAAATCTGATGCAAAACCAACGCACACCCATGTGTTACTAAAAACATGATCACGTTCAAAATTAAAGTACTCAGGATTGGTATACGCCTCGTTAGGCATACCTGTCGCTTCATGTATCGGGTTTAGTACACGATCAATTTGCTTAATAGGAATTATTGTTTGTTTTACAGTGCCCATGCTCATTCTCCGAACGGTGTGTGTTTTAAAAAAATTTAAAGAGCAAAGTTCAATAATTAAAACCCATAGTTTTAACATTAACCTCACGCCCCAAACCCGTAACAACATTCTGTTATCAGATATGTTGATTTTGATTAACAACAAAGCACTAAACAAACGATAATTTAGCATCTCACTCATGAGTTTTTGTAATGGTTAAGAGTGCAATAATATAAATATTGCTTACTGGTTATAAATAAGCGGTAACATCGCATAAGCAAAGCTCATGGATTGATGAGGATTAATCATTTGTAAATTGCCAGTTAATTTTTTAGTTTCTTACCACTTATTTAACAACAACAAAAAAGACAACGGAGCACACACATGAAAAAATCCGTAATTTTGGCTAAGTCTGGTTTTTTAAAGGGATTAAATCCGACGGTGACCATCGCATCGAAGGTAATTCTAATCGCCTTTATTTTATTCATAGTCATACTTGCAAATAAAGCAGGGCAGTATTTTGAAAGCCTTTCGACTTTTTTACTCTACAATATGAAATGGTTTTCTATTGGCTTAGTAACTTTAGTCGTTGGTTTTTTACTTTATTTGATGGTAAGTCGATACGGCCATATTCGACTGAGCGAAAATGACGACGATCAGCCTGAATTTAGTTTTTGGGCATGGATAGCCATGTTATTTTCTGGGGGGATGGGTATTGGACTGGTTTTTTGGTCTGTAGCAGAACCCATGTGGCACTATGCTGCAAACCCATTCACCGAGGGGTTAACCAATGAAGCAGCGTCAATGTCAATGCAGCTTACTTTTTACCATTGGGGACTCCATCCGTGGTCGCTTTTTGTAATAGTTGCCTTAGCCTTGTCTTATTTTTCTTACCGTAAAGGCCTTCCTTTTACCTTTCGCTCTATTTTACACCCACTGGTGGGCGATAGAATTTATGGCCCTATAGGACATGTTGCCGATATTATCACGGTAGCCGTTACAGCCTTCGGCATCGCGCAAACCCTGAGCCTTGGAGTTATTCAAATTAACTCTGGATTACAACAAACGCTTGGGATAGAGGTTAGCCTTGTTACTCAAACTGTGCTTATTATTGTGCTATGTACCATTGCTGTAGGCTCGGTTTTATCGGGCGTTGGTAGAGGAATACGGCTACTCTCACAATGGAATATGCTGCTGTCGTTATTATTAGTATTGATAGTACTTGCAGTGGGTCCGACCCGTTATATTTTAAATGTATTTATGGAAACATCAGGGAATTATATACAAAATTTAATTTCGATGGGGCTATGGACTGATTCGCAAAATGACTCAGGATGGCAAAGCTCTTGGACCGCTTTTTATTGGCCATGGTGGTTAACTTGGGCACCGTTTGTAGGTATGTTTATTGCGCGAATTTCAAAGGGACGTACCATTCGCGAACTTATTGGTGGTGCTTTGGTGGCCCCAACTGTTATTGCCTTTATTTGGCTTTCAGTATTTGGTGGTAGCGCCTTAAAAATGGAGCAAAACGAACGTATTGCTGCACAACAACAAACCGTTGTAACACAAAACAAAGTTACAGAAACAAACGCAGAACCCTTTAGTGGTGGTGTTGTGTTACAAGCAACCAAAGCAGATAGTACACGTGCCCTCTTTACCTTATTTGATAATTTAGACAGTAACTTATTAGGTAAATTACTGAGTGTATTAGCCTGTATCTTACTTGCTACTTATTTTATAACCTCAGCCGACTCGGGCACCTTAATATTGTGTATTTTAGATGCTGCAGGTGATACTGAACCACCGACCTCTATTCGTATTTTATGGGGTATAGTTATTGCACTTATTGCATGGGTACTTATTTATGCAGGAGGCCTGCAAGCAATAAAGTATGCGTCAATCATCATTGGCTTTCCTATTTCTATATTTATTTTAATGATGGGTGTTACCTTGTTTTATAGCATTCGCCGTGAACCAAAACCGTGGGCAATGTTGCCGCAGCACGTACATCCATGTAAAGAAAAACTCGATGGCCCTGTTGAGCACTAAATCAATATAATGAGACTAATAAACAAAAAAACCCTGCTAGTTAGCAGGGTTTTTTATTGCGGCGTAATTTATACTAAACCTGTATCACCTACTTCTTCAGGAAGTTGTGTTAATAACCATTCTCTAAAATACTTTACACTCGCAGGTATGCGGCCACCGTTATCTGGCTCTAGTAAAGAAAACTTAGATTCAGTGGCTAATACATGCTCGGTTGGACGCACTAATGCACCACTTTGTAAATATTCATCAGCCAGAGAACCCCACGCTAATGCAATGCCTTGGCCATTAATTGAGGCTTGCAACAACATAGGGTAATTATTTATGTTGATACGGCTTTTAGGAGCTATCTGCTCAAGTCCAACTCCTGCAAACCACTCATCCCAATTAACCCATCCCATTTGTGTTTCGTCTAAAAATAAAATTGTTTTATTAAAAATATCTTTCGGATCGTTCGGATTACCAATTTTTTCAAGATAGCCAGGACTACAAACTGGAAACACTTCTTCGCAAAACAAAGTGGTCACCTTCATATTAGCTGGAGGCGTGCGACAAAAAAACAATGCTAAATCGCATTCTAAACGGTTTAAATCAACTACATTATCAGATGCTAATATTCTTAAATCAATGTCATCATATTGATTTTGAAACTCAGCAACTTTTGGCAATAACCACAAGGATGCCATTGCATTAGTTGTCGCTACGGTTACTTTTTTATCCCCTTGCCATTTTTTTACCTCTCCTGTTATATCTGCAATATCTAATAAGGAGCGACTTATAGACTGATAATACTGCAGACCAGCTGAGGTTAAATGAATACTGCGGCTTGCACGAGTAAATAAGGCTTTACCTAAATACTCTTCTAACTGTCGTATTTGACGACTTATCGCACCTTGAGTAACGTTAAGCTCATTTGCTGCAAGAGTAAAACTTAGGTGTCGAGCGGATGCTTCAAATGCGACTAGACTGTTGAGCGGTGGCAATGGACTAATTTTCATATAATTTCCTACTGCGTTTCTATCAAAGAAACTAATAACCAATCCATTGAAGGTAAAAGTAAGTACTGAATATATTTTTAAACATTGAGTTAATCAATTACAAATTTGGTAAGGTTTTAGTGTGGGTAATTAATTAGTTTGTGAAGACATATAAGCACACGCCCAATGTGTAGACGTGTGCTTTGAATATTGGTTTAGAAGTAATAGCCAATATTAATGTTAAAGCGACGCTCAGTTTCGCTGCTATCGCCCGCTAATGAACCACCAACAAATGGCATATTTTTACCATGAACTAAGTCAAAGTAAGTAAATAAACCACCAGCAGCTACCGAGAAACCGGTTACGTTCATCCAGGTATCTCTGCTGTTGTCTGATTTGTCGTAAATAGCACTATAGTCGTTGTAAAACTGTAAGTTTGTTACCGCGCCCCATTGTACCGGTACGCTGTATGCTACGTTTGCACTCGACATTGTTGCCTCTGCCGCCATGCTGTCGTAAAACGAGTAAGCGCCCACAGCAATACGGTTTACGTTATCAATATCGTAGTTATATTCACCGTGTTGAAGTTGTAAGTTCCAAGGGCCCATATTACTGTTTAAATGTAATGCCCACGCGTTGTAGTCACCTGCGCGGTCAACACCATCATGCAAGCCACCAGCGAGTGCCGACACACCTATTTCAGTTTTACCACCTTCATGTTCTAGGTGGTAGCCGTAACGACCTGAGAACGTATTGTACTCGCCTATAGCATTAGTTGGCTCAGCATAAACACCATCTCCAGCTTCTCTAAAGCCAACAATGTCGTAAGAATAGCGATCGCTGCGGTTATCTACATAACCATCAACACCACCTAATTCATCATTTTTGAAAAAACCCAAATCAAGCTGCCAGTTATCAGCAATCTTACGCTTAAATAACACCCCTAAATCGTGGTCGTCTTCAAGGCCAACATAATAGTTAGTGCTGAAAAAGTAGTTATGTGAATTGTATGGCCAGTTACCAAAAGGAACCTTGGTAATACCGGCTTGAACTTGCCAATCATCAGCAAAATCGTAAGCTGCATAAGCGTATTTAACAGCGGTCATATAATCAAAAAAGCGAATTTCAGCGTTTAATTTTACATCACCAACGTCGCCTGAGAAATTTAAGCGAAAAATATCAAAGTCAAAATCGCCGCCGCGATTTTTATTATCGTCATCATACGAAGTATGGCTGTAGTTGGTTCGAACAGCACCACCAACTTTAATTCCCTGAGGCTTGTGTTCATGTTTAGCTACTTTAACTTCAGCTGTATCTTCTTTCACTTCAATGGTGCGTTCGATTGATTTTTCACTTTTTTGCTCTGCTTTCGCAAGTTGCTTTTGCAGCATTTCCACTTGTTTTTGTAAGCTGCTTAATTGCTGCTTTACTTTATCAAGATCTGTATCTGCATGTGCCTGATGTGAAAAAACAACCATAGCCACTGCTAGTGCTAAAGGTTTCATAGGTGTCATAATTTGTCCTTGCTTGCCTTGTTGATATTATTAACTCGAACTTGGTCAGCGTGAGCTAAGTACCTGCTTGATTTTACATGTTGTTTTACAATGATAACGTATTTTTACAACTCTTCAATTACACTTTGTGATTTTGCGCAACACACCAGCAACACACAAACTACTTTTTAGCAGGGTAAGCATGACAATTAATCATCATTTTAATAAATAAAAGCAGTAGCTTGCAAAATTAAAGCTTAAAAAATAGCAGGATGATCATGTACCTATTTTTAATGTGTTATTATTTGAGAAATCATATTTAAAACAGCCAGTTTGCTGCTACATATATAAATTGAGGACGCTCAAAAAATGAAAAATAACGATACCTTTAACACGATTGCTACGTTAATTTTTAAACATCTTTATAATAACTTTCCAACTCCAAGTCAGTTAGATCCTGAACAATTAATTAGCGATGCCTCAGATCATCAAGGTGAGCAAATAAAAGGAACAATCGCCTTTCTTCTTCATGAAGGATATGTATTTTCGACGCCAAGCGCCGCTTTTTTGCTAACCGAAAAAGGCTTTAGCCACGCTTTGTGCCCTAAATTTTAATCTCAGCGTTTAAAAAGCGATACCACAAAAAAAGCCCTAGCAATTAAAGCTAGGGCTTTTTAATGATTTTTAACGTTTATTTTTTCTCTTTTTCTAAACGCTTTTTAAGACTCAAAGCCGCATCTGCAGCCAACAAACGCATAAATTCAGAGCCATTGTTTTGTTCGCCTTGACCCGCACCTATAACAATTTCAGGCACTAAGCGGCTGTTACCTAAGCTATTAAATAAAGCCGTTTGAATTTTAACTTCTGCTTTAAGTGTTTCATCAAACACATATTTAGGATCAAGTGCTGCTGACTTTGCGCGTAAACGTGCTTCAGCTAATACATCCATGCCTAAAGCTTCTAAGCGTTGCTGTTTTAAAATTTCTTCTTGCTCTTTTGCAAGCTCAGCCTTCACTGCGACACGCTGTTGTGCAGAAATAATCGCATTGGCTTTTATTCGCTCTGCATCTATTTGCTCTTTAATTTTTAGCTTTTCAGACTCAGCTCTTTGCTTTGCAATCGCTTGTTCGCCTAATGCAACTTCTGTACGTGCTTGTTGCTCTGCCTTTTTAAGGTTTTGTCTTGCAAGCGCTTCATCTGCTGCAGCTTGCTTTTGCGCCTCTAAGCGCGCATTTACCTTATTTTCGTAATCAATATCAATAATACTCGCATCAACTACCGTGATGCCGTAAGAGCCTAAAATAGGTGCATTACGCAGCGGCTTACCTTCAGCATCTTTCTTTATGTTAATGGTAACGCGTTGTTGCTTACTTAAATTGCTTAAATCATCAGACTTGTCACGCTCGCCAGTACTAATAATTTGCTCAGTAACAAAAATGCCATTAGTCAGTTGATCAGAAAAATCTTGGCTTAATTGACCATTACCACCTGAGTAATGTTGCTCAACCGACATCATACGTGCCGACGCTTTTACATTTTCTGTAGTGGCACGCATTAAAAGATTAGATATCAGGGTTTCTTGGGAGCCAAATTCTTCATGAATTTTTAATAATCCACGTAAAGCGCCCGACTCACTTGCCGGTACATTACCAGGTAATCTAAAACGTGATACTCCTCTGGCGCCACCTGTCGTGGTATCTAAGAATCGAATAGGAATGAGTGGTACAATGGCACTGGCTGTTGCACTGCTATCGCCGGTAAAGTTAATTGAAATAACTTTTTTATAGGCAGATGTGGTACCAAATGCTTTTAAGTAAGGGCCCGCTTGATTTATTACCGTTAAATTACCAGTAAAAGCTGACTGATGAACTAACCGTTCATCGGCTTCATTCCATGAAATAACCTGCGAAGTTAATGTTGCAATAACTGCTAACACCACAACAACGGATGTTAGTAAAATCACATTACGACGACCAAAACGCGCCATAAATGAAGTGTTTTTTGCCTCAGCGACTGTTTGTTGCTCGCTATCCATTTTTAGTACTCTCCATGTTTAGTTTCTTTTTAACAAAATACGTAATTTCTTGTTCGCTTAAATGCGCACAAAAACTACCCGATCGATGCAAATCTATAAATGTTGCAAGGATCTCTTGTTTGCCTTTAATTGTTTTTTCCTGGTTTTCTTGGGTTTGGTTTTTCTCGCTAAGTTGAGCAATCAGATCATCAATGATGGTGTCTTTATCAAATAACACATTATATTCTTTTGACTTTCTTACTCGGCTCTTACGTACATTGCTGTAAATCACATAAAGCGCCACACACAAAATAATAACAAGCGTACTTAACCCAATAATATAAAAAATCATAACGTCTGCTTATATTAATTGAACAATTAACCCTAACAACAAATGTAACGGTTAAATCACAAATGTTAAGCCGATAATTTTACAGAATAACGACCCAAATAACAGAATTAATACTTGGCTCTTGTATATTTTTGTAAAAATTAAAATAGAAAAGTTTAATATCTGAAGTCTCAACATCAACAATGTTACTTTTAGTGAGTGTGGGTGACAGCCGCTTAGAGTCAACGGTAAACATCTTCTGTTCAAACTTTCATATTGAATATTAAGCCATTTATCCTTTTTAAAATAAGCTGATTTCAAAGTGAAAAATGCAATAATTTCCGAGTAAAGTTAAAAATATTTAAATTTTTTCTGGCGAAGATCAAAATGCGGCCTACCCTTAGTATGTAAATTAGGTACTGATTATTTGCTCAAAATTAAATCATATGGGCATGCAGTTGATCATTTACGTTACATCAAACCACTTATTAGTGAAAAAGGATATAAAGATGAAAAAATGTAAATACGCAGCATTGCTCGCTACAGCTATCTATGCACAATACAGTTTTGCTGCAATCGATGAGCTCACTATTTTACAACACACTCAAGAAGCAAAAAAAACCACAATTGCCAAACACGCTAATACCCATGTAAATCTTTCTAGGCAATTTACAATCGAAACAACACAAGGCCCTGTAATTACTCAAACTGTATCGCACCCTAATGCTGATTACATAAAGCTACATTTTAGCCAAGTAGATCTAAATGGTGACGCAAAGTTAGTCGTTAGAAGCGAAGACAACTCAGAGCGTTATGAATATAGTAGTAATAATATGGACGCTGCAACAATCGATAGCTTAAACGGAGATGATGGTGTGCATTCATTTTCTTCTATGTCGGTTTCAAATGACAGCGTTATCATTGAATATTACCCTGATCCAAAAAACAGTAAGCAGCAACACCAGTTTGGTGTTATTGATAGCTATTTTTACGGCACTGAAAGTGCCAATATAAATATCAATGAACAAAATAAACCTGCCCCTTTGTCTACCTGCGGTATTAATGAGCGCAAAGACGTGCAGTGTTGGGCTAATTCCAACCCAACAGAGTTTGACCGCAGCCGCCCGGTAGCACGCTTAGTAATTGGTGGCCGCAGCTTATGTACCGGTTGGCGCGTTGGCAGCGATAATAAATTATTTACCAATAACCACTGTATTGAAACTGCATCTGAGCTTGCCTCTACAGAAGTGTGGTTTAACTACCAAAATAAAAGTTGTAATGGGACAACCAGAGAAACCATTGTAAAAGTAACGGGTAAAGAGTTTTTTAAAACTGATTACACGTTAGATTACACCCTATTTAGTGTTAATGACTTTGCCAATATTGAACAATTTGGTTACTTAGGGCTTGATGTGCGAAACGCACAGCAAAGTGAACGTATTTATATTCCGCAACATGGTTCAGGTAATCCTAAGGAGCTGTCGATTGAATCTGATCAAGACACCAATGGTTTGTGCCAAGTTAATGCCCCCTCAACGAATGGGCGTGGAAGTAATACTGATATTGGATACTATTGTGACACTATAGGTGGCTCTTCCGGTTCTCCTGTTGTTGCAGCATCAAGTAATCGTGTTATTGCACTTCATCATTTAGGTGGATGCTACAATAAAGGCGCCAAAATAAGTAAGATTTGGCCCCAAGTCGCAACTTACTTTAATAACACAGTGCCTGTTGGCGATAACGACGGTACTACACCACTGCCACCTACCGCACGTTTTGAATACAGCTGTGAGCAATTACAATGTAATTTTGATGCAACAAGCTCCAGCTCAGCAGGTACTATCAATAGCTATAGTTGGAACTTTGGCGATAATCAAACCGGTACAGGTGCAACTGTAGTGCATAATTTTGTATCTGAGGGTGATTACGACGTCTCTGTTACTGTGCAAGATAGTAACAATAATACAAACACGCTAACCCAAACAATTAATGTTTCCAATGGTTCATCAACAGAAGTTGAATTAACTAAAGGGCAAGCATTAACAGGCCAAAGTGCAGCATTAAATCAAGAGACTATTTACTATATTGATGTACCTGCAAATAGCACTAACATCTCAATCGATATAACGGGTGGTTCAGGTGATGCAGACCTCTATGTTAAAAAGAGTACAGTGCCAAGCACAAATAATTACGACTGCCGCCCATTTAGAAATGGTAACACTGAAAGCTGTAATATAAGTCAAGGAGAAGGTCGTTTTTACATTATGCTTAAAGCGTATAACAGCTATCAAAACGTAACAATCGTGGCTAATTATGAAAATAGCGCACCACCTACAGATAGTGATACTCGCGTATTAACGTCTCGTGCTTATGGATTTCCAGATTTTTGGCAGCGCTATAGTTATGTAGTACCTACAGGCGCAACCACTGTAAATATAAAAACATTGGGTGGCGAGGGAAATACTAACCTCTATGTTCGAGCGGATGCAGCGGTAACAAAAACACAATATGATTGCTTATCGAACAACAAAGACAACAATGAAAGTTGTATCTTAGAGGTGAGTTCTGGCCAGACATTACAAATCGGACTGTTAGGTGTCACTAATTACGATTGGGTTAAGCTTGTTGCAACTGCTAAATAATTAATATCATTCCCCTAAAAAAAGCACTGCAGTGAACCTGCAGTGCTTTTTATTTGGGTTTAATTTACTCTTTTAATGCAGGCGTAATAAACATCACAATAAATAAAAAATACCACCTATTACAAAAAGAACTCATAGTTAGTCGTTATTAAAAAACATAATCCGATCTCACTATTGAGTGCGTGATAATAGCTTCAAAACTTGTTTAACTACCATTTCTGGCTCATCATTTTGTGGATAGTGGTAACTTTTACTGGTTAGCACTATCTCACCTTGAGGAAAAGCATTAGCCCAGTTTGAATGCAGTTCTCCCCACATTTCACGCCCTTTTTCAGTAAAAAATAACACCGATGGATTTTCATATTTTTTAACTGAGGCAATAACCGTCACGGGAATATCTGCTATTTGTGGATAATCGGGCAAAGGTCGCTTCGACCAAAAGTCTAAATACTGATTCGACATGCCGTTTTTCATATCATCACGTTTTATAGCGGCAATTTCTTTTTCAGCGCGCGGTAAATCAATCTTACGCATAATATCAACATCATGCTCTGAGGCGGGTTCAATTAACATTAACGCTTTAATGTTATCGGGGTAACTTGCTGCAAATACCCTTGCGATATAAGCACCATAAGAATGCGCCACATAAACTACCGGTTCTTCAATTTTTAACGCTTTAAGCAATAGTAAAGCCTCAGTAGCATACTGCTCTGAGCTATAGTTTTTCTTTATTTGCGAAGAGCCATCATTGCCAATTCGAGAATAGCGAATTACTTTTGCATGCTTAATAAGCGAGTTATAAATGGGATCCCAATCACTCAAACCGGCAGAGCCACCCGCCTCAAGTAAAACAGTGTGTTTACCACTACCCGCCATTTCATATTCAATATCAAAGCCATTTACTTTAACTTTAGCAAGCTCAGCAAACACAGCGGTAGAGGTGATTAATAGCCAAAATAGAATCGTTTTTATTATTAGTTTCATATTGTTGAAAGAATATGGAGTGTTGGCTTAAGTTATAACATTAAGCACTATGTTTATAAATAATTTCTCTATCACAGAACCTCAGAAATAAATAATCACGTCAATCACTCTTAAATCATGTTCTGACTGACAGATTTCCCTATTCAAACCTATAAACCTCTGTGACCCTATGCCATAATCTAAATAATTCATAAATTTAGTAACTTGGCGGTATATAAACCGTTTCAAGCTAACTTATAGGGTTTTTTAATGGCTTATCAAGAGCAAAATCAAGCAACAATCTATTGGCACGACTACGAAACTTGGGGGGCGAGCCCGCAAAAGGATAAGCCGAGTCAGTTTGCCGGTGTGCGCACCGATCTTGATTTAAATATTATTGGCGAGCCGCTTATTGAGTACTGTAAGCCACAAGCGGATTACCTCCCCCATCCTGAAGCGTGTTTAATTACCGGTATTACCCCACAAGTGGCGATGCAAAAAGGCTTAGTAGAGGCTGAATTTATTGCTAAAATTCATGCAGAATTTAGCGTACCCAATACCTGTGTGGCTGGTTATAACAGTATTCGCTTTGATGATGAAGTAAGCCGATATAGCTTTTATCGTAACTTTTACGACCCGTACGAGCGTGAATATAAAAACAATAACAGCCGTTGGGATATTATAGATTTAGTGCGTGCCTGCTATGCACTGCGCCCTGAGGGTATTGAATGGCCATTAAAAGAAGATGGCAGCCCTAGCTTTAAGCTTGAGCATTTAACCGTCGCTAATGGTATTGAACATGCCGCTGCGCACGACGCACTAAGTGATGTAACGGCCACCATTGCACTGGCAAAGCTAATTAAAGAGAAGCAGCCTAAACTGTACCAATTCTTTTTTAGTCTTCGCGGTAAAAAAGCACTCGCTGAAATGGTTGATGTGTTTAATATGACCCCATTAGTGCACACCTCGTCTCGTATTCCAGCAACACAAGGTTGTACCACTTGGGTAGCACCTATGAGTTTTCACCCGGTAAATAAAAACGCGGTTATTTGTTTTGATTTAACCCAAAACCCGCAGGTGTTACTTGATTTAAATGTGGAAGAATTACGTAAACGCTTATACACCAAACGTATAGATTTAGCGGAAGGTGATTTACCCGTAGGTTTAAAATTAGTGCATTTAAATAAGTGCCCTATTTTAGCACCAGCTAAAACGCTACTGCCTGAAAACGCTGCCCGCTTGAGTATTGACCGTGAACAATGCTTAGCTAATTTAGCCATTTTAAAAGCCAATACCGAGCTACGTGATAAAGTCACTGAGGTATTTAATGAGCAAGGCGATTACAGCGCGACCACGAACGTAGATTACTTATTATATGATGGCTTTACTAGCCATGCTGATAAAGCTAAATTTGCGATTATTCGTGATGCAAAGCCTGAAGACTTAGCAAGCTTAAAACTTGAATTTGAAGATCCTAAATTTAATACTTTGCTGTTTAGATACCGCGCCCGTAACTGGCCACAAACGCTAAACCAACAAGAGCTTGATCAATGGCGTCAATATTGTCAAAGCAAGTTAATGCATGGCGAAGATCAACCCTCAATCAGCGCACAAGATTTTATGATCACCCTTGAAAACTTAGCGCATGAACATGATGACAGCGAAAAAAATCTTACAATTTTAAAAGCCTTATATAACTACGCGCAAAGCATGTAATTTTCTGTAGTTTATATAATGCATAAAAACGCGACCCTTTAGCAAAAAAGTGTCGCGTTTTTTTTACTAGGTAAAAAACCAAAAAACTATCTCAACAAGAGAGGTAAATGAGAAAACATAAAACCAACATTCATTTTTTATGTGTATCACTTTCTCTAAAAGCGCAGCGCCTCTTAGCCTCTTTGTGAACAGTTTACTTTTACCAATTACATTACTTTTTATGCAGTGCTTCAATACGTGCTAATAAGCTTGAAGTATCGTATCTGCCGCCACCTAAGCCTTGTACATCAGCGTAATATTGATCAACCGTGGCGGTCATTGGCAGTGTTGCACCGTTATTTTTAGCTTCATCTAGTGCAATGCCTAAATCTTTGCGCATCCAATCTACAGCAAAACCAAATTCGTACTCGCCTGCCCACATTGTTTTGTAGCGGTTTTCCATTTGCCACGAACCGGCTGCGCCTTTAGAAATGGTTTCTATTACTTTTTCGCCATCAAGCCCTGCTTGTTTAGCAAAATGTAAGCCCTCAGCTAAGCCTTGCACTACACCTGCAATACAAATTTGGTTAACCATTTTACATAATTGCCCTGAGCCCGCTTCGCCTAAAAGCTGACTAAAACGGCTAAATGCCGCCATGATAGGTTGTGCTTTAGCAAATACCGCTTCGTTGCCACCGGCCATTACGGTTAATACCCCGTTTTCAGCACCAGCTTGGCCGCCCGATACTGGCGCATCAATAAAGTCGATATGCTGTAAAGCCGCTTTTGCCGCAACTTCACGCGCCACTTCTGCTGAGGTAGTTGTGTGATCGATTAAAATCGTGTTTTCGTGCATGCCCGCTAGCACACCGTCATTGCCGTATACCACTGACCGTAAGTCGTCGTCATTGCCAACACACATAAATACCATATCGGCACCGCTTGCTGCCTCACGCGGAGTAGGTGCAAAGCTGCCGTTAAAATCTTCAACCCATTTTTGTGCTTTAGCTGCTGTGCGGTTATAAACACATACGCTGTGCCCCGCTTTTGCTAGATGCCCTGCCATTGGGTAACCCATTACGCCTAAACCTATAAATGCAATTTTAACTGACATAAAAATGACCTATTTAACTGATAACTTAGAAACATAAGCTCGATTATGTCAATCGGCCGCTAAAAAAGCGAATGAAAGTCTTTTAAAATTTCCCGCATAAGGAAATTAGGTAGGTAATCTATGGATAGCATTTATCAATTTAACGCACCACTTTGTAATAACAGTGATTTTCCTTTGAGCCAGTTAAAAGGAAAAACGGTTCTTATTGTAAATACAGCAAGCAAATGTCATTTTTCGGCGCAATTATGTGCGCTTGAAAAGCTATACCAACAATACAAAAGCGATGGGTTTACTATTCTGGCTTTTCCATGTAATCAGTTTGATAAAAACGAACCATTAGAGGGTATGGCAATAAAAGACTACTATCAAAAACACTTTGCAATTAATTTTGAAGTATTTGATAAGGTTATGGTGAATGGCCCCGATACGCACCCCTTGTTTAGTTATTTAAAATCACATACGCGTGGAATTGCACAAAACCGTGCAATAAAGTGGAACTTTACTAAGTTTTTAGTTAATGCCCAAGGACAACTAATTGCACGTTATGCGCCGCGCACTAAACCGGAGTCACTTCATAGTGTAATTAGAAGTAGTTTAGAGGCAACACCGATTATAAAAACAGCAAATAGTCGCTTTAATACCACAGCAATATTAAAGTGATAAGGCATGTATAATAAAAATGGTTTATGGTTGATGTAACTAGATTAGTTGGATTGTAATAAATGAAGATTGCTTTTTTTAGTGCTCAAAAATACGAGCGGCCTTTTTTCGAACAAAGCTTAACTGGCTTTTCTAACATCGCTATTACCTATTTTGAGCAAAGTTTATCGGCGCACACTGCGGTTTTAGCTAAAGAATTTGATGCGGTATGCGTATTTGTAAACGATTCGGTAGATAAAGCGGTTATTGAGCAACTGGCTATATTTGGGGTTAACACCATTTTACTGCGCTGTGCGGGTTTTAATAATGTAGATTTAGCCGCTGCTAAACAACATCGTATGCGTGTTCTTCGCGTTCCGGCTTACAGCCCTGAGGCAGTCGCAGAGCATTGTATTGCACTTATGCTTACGCTAAGCCGTAAAACCCATAAAGCTTATAACCGCGTACGTGAAGACAATTTTGACTTAAACGGCTTACTTGGCTTTAACTTACATAATAAAACGGTGGGTATTATTGGCTGCGGTAAAATTGGCCAAGCATTGTGTAATATATTAACCGGTTTCGGCGCTCACATTTTAGTATGCGATCCTAATGCACAAGCTGGTAATTATTCAATTACTGATTTAAACACCCTGCTTACACAAAGCGATATTATTTCTTTGCACTGCCCGTTAAACGAGCACACCCATCATTTAATAGACGATGACGCATTTGCAGCAATGAAAACAGGAGTTATGCTAATAAATACCTCGCGCGGTGCATTGGTTAATAGTAAAGCGTGTATTAAGGCACTTAAATCACAAAAACTAGGTTATTTAGGGCTTGATGTGTACGAGCAAGAATCAGAGCTGTTTTTTAAAAACCACAGCGACGATATAAACCAAGACGATATTTTCTCTCGCTTAGTGAGCTTTAAAAATGTATTGATCACCGGCCATCAAGGCTTTTTTACCCAAGAAGCACTTACAGAAATTGCCAATATCACCTTGCAAAATGCATTTGAGGTTACTCAAGGAAATAGCTTAACAAACGAAGTGCTATAGCGCGGCTAAACAAAAAGCAAAAAAGCGAACAAAATATAGTGTTCGCTTTTTTTGTTATCAATAACACATGAGTTGTTGTTGTATTCTAACCAAACGCAACGTTTGCAAATACTAAGGTCATTAGCACTGGGCAGACAAAACGAATGTACTGAGCAAACCAATAATGTGCACCAGAACTTGCTTGATGAAGCTTATTACCACGCTGCCATAACCAGCCCACTGTAATAAAATAAAACAGTCCCATCAACGGGAGTTGGTATTGGGTAAATACCATAATAACCAAACCAAATAGCCAATCAAAATTAACAATAATAGTACTGGCACAAACAAATACAATGGCGCTAACGGCCCATGTAGCTTTGGTTCTATCAACACTGTGGTTTTCTACTAAAAAAGCCACAGGAATTTCAGTCGATGAAATGGTTGATGTAACTGAAGCAATCGACATCAATACAAAAAATAGTAAGCCAACCAATAAACCAATTTCACCCATGGTGCCAAATAACTCAGGTAATATGGCAAAAATAAGCTGCCCTTCACCAATTAGCTTGCCGTTGCTAAATACTTCAACGCCATTGAACTGCGCCACATATATAGCCGGTATAATTAATAGTCCAGCTAAAAATGCCACGCTGGTGTCGAGTAACGCAACACTTGCAGTCAATTTTGGTAAGTTAGCACCGGGCTTTAAATAAGAGCCATAAATCATCATACAGCCCACACCCAGTGATAATGAGAAAAACGCTTGCCCCATTGCGGCAATAATTAAATCGGGGTCGAGTATTTTACTAAAGTCAGGCACTAAATAGGCCGCAAACCCTTCGCTGGCACCCTCTAAGGTAGCAATGTAAGCAATTAGGCCAACGAGTAAAACAAGTAATAATGGCATTAAACGGCGCGACCAGGTTTCAATTCCTGATTTAACCCCCTTTAAAATAATACTGGCGGTTAAAATAAGCATCAGCGGCGTAAATATAAAATTACGTAGCATAGAGTCGCTATGTAAAAACTCACTTAAGCTCTGCAAGCCTAAAAAGGTGGTTATAGGCTCTATGGCGTAAGAAAGCATCCAACCTGCCACTATTGAATAAAAGCTTAACATGACTATTGCGCCAGCTAAGCCTATATAACCTGCAGCAGCGCCAACTTTAGGCGCATGGTCTTGCCATGCTTGGCCTAAGGCTTTAACCGGATTAGCTTGGGCTTTGTAGCCTAAATACAGCTCGGTGTATAGCGCGGGAAGCGCTAGCAAAAAAATAACAATAAAGTACACCAATAAAAATGCGCCGCCACCATGGTTAGCAGCCTGTGTAGGAAAACCCCATATATTGCCTAAACCTACCGCAGCACCGGCTGCTGCCAATACAAAACCAAGTCGACTTTGAAAACCATCACGCACTTGTGTCATACACCTACAAATCTGTTATTATTTTATCGAATGTGAATTAAACCATATTTAAGGGCGACTGAGTAATAAAAATGTACTTAGCGCGCATAACAGCAAACAACCGCTCACAAACTATCCAGCTTATAACGATAACTATGTAATCGGTATTCACTTTTAACGAGCAATAATGAGTTCAGCTTACTTCGACAATCAGTTATTACACACCCCGCTTGCTGAGAATAATAACCACACCATTTTATTATTTGATGCCAGCCAATTGCAGGTTGATGAGCTAACACTTACACAGTTTTTAAGCCCGTTTGAATTAAGTGTCATCGCGCGTCGTAAAACGCCTCAAGCAAAGCAAGAATATGTAGCAACGCGGCTGTTACTAAAATATTTAGTCAAAAGTGTATTACCTAGCAGCAGTAATATAGCGCTGAGCAACATCAGCTCAGAATTTAATCAACAAACCAGTAAGCTTGAGCTAAATATAAATAACAACCAGCTGTATAGTTGCTGTGTGTCACACTCTAATAGTTTGGTGGGCGTAGCCCTAAATATTGATAATGCGCTATTTGGTTTTGATATTGAAAAAATCAGTTTAAAACGGCCATTTGAAAAACTCGCAAAGCACTTTTATGATGCTGCAGAAGTGGCACTTATAACTAAGCAACCGTGCACAGCTGCTAAAGCGGCGACATTTTTCAGACTTTGGACATTAAAAGAAGCATTAGCAAAAGCAACCAGCCGCCCTATTGCCCAGCTATTAAGCCCCAATGTATTTTGTGAGCTTGGCAACAGGCAATTAAGTGCAACTAGCACTGTATTAACAAATGATGTAAACGAGCAGTTTGATATAAGTATTGTGGCAAAAAAAAGCACCGACTGGCGGTGCTCATTTATCTCATTTGCAGCGTTAAGCAGCAAGCTCGCCTTCAAGTAGTCGGCTATGAATAGCTTGAACCACAGCATCAGACTCATTTTGCTCAACTAAAAAGCACAGGTTGTGTTTACTCGCACCATGGCAAATAAGACGAATGTTAAATTCGCTCAACACCTGCATTAAATTCATTTCGTGCTGACGCAATACAATTTCAGAGCCAATAAGTGCTACTAGGGTTAAATTGTTCTCAACCGATACATGGCAAAACTCAGCAAGTTTATCTAAGCACTCTTGATCTAGCTCTGGGCGTGATGCATTAGGCGCATTATCAAGGGTAATAGCTACACTAATTTCAGAGGTAGTAACCAAGTCTACCGAAATATTACATTCACTTAAAATAGTAAAAATACGCGCTAAAAAACCACTCGCTAACAGCATTTCTGGGCTTTTAAGGGTTAATAATATTTGGTTTTTACGTTGCGTGACCGCACGAATACCTGGTAGCTGCGATTTTTCACGTTCAATCCAGGTGCCACCACGCTCTGGCTCTGTGCTTGAGCCAACAAACACATTTATATGGCTACGACTGGCTGGTAAAATTGTAGCCGGATGCAGCACTTTAGCGCCAAAAGTGGCCATTTCTGCCGCTTCATCAAAGCTTAAACGCGCAATAGGTGTGGCTTTTACACACAAACGCGGATCGGTGCTAAAAATCCCCACTACGTCGGTCCAAATATGCACACTTTTAGCGTTAATTGCTTCAGCTAACAAGGCGGCACTGTAATCAGAGCCACCGCGACCTAGTGTGGTGGTTACATTGTTTTCATCGCTGCCAATAAAGCCCTGAGTAACAATTACATTGTTCTCTAGTAAAGGAATTAAATGCTCTTTAGCTGCAAGCGCTGTGGCGGCTACATTAGGCGTGGCTTTACCAAATTGGCTATCGGTTTTAAGCACCTGGCGAACATCAAAACGCTGCGAATTTAAGCCCTTTAAGCGCAATACTTGAGTAAATAAATACGACGATAAACGCTCGCCAAAGCTGAGTAACTCATCGTGTTGCTGCTCTGTTGTCAGTATTTGATGTGCCAGTGTTTGGAAGTCATCGAGGGTGTTATTAAAACCAAGCGCTAAATCATTATCTAGGTTCAGATCAGTTAAAATTGCCTGCTGAATAGCAAGTACACCGTCAACATGCTGTTGACGTTCAGCGGCATCAATATCGGCTTTACAAAGTGCCACCAAGTGATTAGTTACACCGGCGCTGGCGCTCACTGCAACAATTCGAACGCTGTTATCGTTTACAATGATTTCGCTACAACGGTTCATGGCCTCAAAATTAGCCACGCTGGTGCCACCAAATTTGGCAACAATGTAATCTGATTTTGTGCACTGTGAACTTTGTGGCACTGATTGGGTAGTCATTTCGTCTCCTTTCGCGGCATCCAAACCGCAATAAAACAAGAAGAACTTGGCAGGAAATAAAGATAAGAAAAATCTACTGCCAGAAGCTCTCCACCTAAATTGGTGACAGTTTTGAGGATTCAGCCCCATAAACCGAAAAACAATGGTAACGACCCATTATTTTCCTCGGCGAGTACTTCCCTCCTTAATGGTCGCAGGCTGTCGTTGCCTCACATTAAGTACCTAAGTATCGCACCTCTTCTGAATGTATTATTAACCTGTGGCTAATAAAACAAAACCGCACTAAGAGTGCGGCTTTGAAAGTTATCGTTTAGACGTCTAGCTGTCAAGTCGTTTTATTATAAAATCAAATAAAACTACCCATAAAATAAGAGCCAGCATAACCAAAGGTGTAACACACTAACAAATACAACGACAAACGAAGGTAACTTGCAAAAGTAAGTTCTTTAACCTTACTCATAGCAATAATACCAGCCGCCGAACCAATGATCAGCATTGAACCACCCACACCAGTTGCATACGTAAACGACAACCAATGCTGTTGACTCATTACAATGTCGGCTTTTAGTAACGCAGCCGTTAGTGGCACGTTATCAACACCGGCCGATAAAATACCCATTAAGTAGTTAGCGTACTCTGGCGCCATCACTGTATACAGGTTTGTAAATTGGCTTAGCACGCCCACTTCTTTTAATGCGCCAACAAGTAATAACACACCTACGAAAAACAGTAAGGTGTCGTACTCTATGTCACGTATAAAGTCGATCATATCTTTATTGATGTCTTTTTTACGCATTAAAAATTGCGCGACTAAAAACATAATAGACAGGCCGAGTAAAAAGGTAAGTAACGGCGGCACACTATATAAAACACTTAAAGTAAGGGTAGAAATAACGGTAGTGAAGAAAATAACAGCGATAGTAATGTCGGTTTTTTCAATGCGTTTAAATTTAGTCTTTTTAAACTCTAACTGCTTGTTCATACCAATTGATAATAAAGTAGCCAGTAATAATACGCTTAATAATGCAGGCACAATTAACAGTAATAAATTGCTAATTGTTACTTTACCATCAAGGAAAATCATAAGTGTGGTTACATCACCTGTGATAAGTGATACACCCCCTGAGTTCACTGCAAATACAATTAAGGTGGCGTACTTAACTAGTTTTTTGGCTTCAAGCTTTAATGACATTATAACAGCCAAGGAGATCAGTGTAGCTGTTACGTTGTCGGAGATAGATGAAAATACAAATGCAAAACACCCTACCAAAAACATTAGCTTTCGTTCACTAATGCTGGTTGGCATTATCCGGTTCACAACATTTTCGATGAGTCCTTTGGAGTTTAAATAGGCAACAAAGGTCATTGCGGCCATTAAAAACAGCCATAAGGAAGCAATTTCTAAAATATTGTGGTCAAGGAGGGTTTGAATCGTTTCAGGGCTTTGCCCATTAAGAGGAAAAATAAAGGAGATAATCCAACAAAGTGTACCAAAAAATAATGTCGTTTTGGCTTTGTTTACGTGAATCACATCCTCAATAACGATAAGCAAGAATGCAATCGCTATCAGCGTCAGGATAATCGAGGAAACCATGATATTAAACAACCTTCGGGTTTAAGTAAAAATTGAAACCATGTAAAAAATAGAGGTACACACTCTATGTGCCTATATTCGGCGCGGATACTATCACTAAGCGAGTGTAAAAACTATTATTAAATCGTCGCAAAAACGAATACCATATAAGTTCAAGAAATATAAAATAACGAATACTAGGATGTTGTAACGCCTTATGATCCCAGCTAAAAAGCTACTTAATACCCTCACTGAGCATTGGGGTGTATTAGAGCTATTATTTAAACGCTTTAAAATGGCCGACTTTAGTATTAAAGATTTACAAAATGCCATAAAACAAAAGCAACCGACGTGGAATAATGAGCGTATTTATAAAGAAACCAATCGGTTATTAAGTCAAGAAATCATTATTCCCTTGGCTAAATCGTCACAACTAGAAATTAACCGTGCTATTGCTGACTTTGCTACCTTTTTACTTCAAGAAGAACATTTAGGCTTAGCACAAGAAATTAGTGTATTGGTTGATGATTTAGCTCGCTTAGGTAACCGGCTATCTAATGCCGGTGAAATGGAAGATTTTGATGATTTACGTCGCTTTAGCCGCATTATGGATGATCGGGTTCGTAAAATAATTAAGCTGTTTTTACATAACGAAAACGCTATTTTAAATATTGTTGAGCAAGCCAAATCAAATAACGCGGTGCAATCGCTGCAAAAGCGCTACAAAGCCGTCATAGAAGCGTTTGATGAATATATAGAACCCATGCTAGAAATGGTCGATATTAGAGGCGACTTTCATGCCTGTTTTACTCTAATTGAGCAACAAATTAGCACCCAAATAGAACATATTGAACGCTCAGGCAAGGCGTACAGTGATAAACGTATGCTTGAACAATTACGTACTCGTATTCTCGAGATGCACCTAGTTGGCCGGACAAGCTTACGTAAAAGTGCCGACATGCTAATGCCACTGCGCGAAGAACTGCGCCGTAATAACCTTATTACCCGCCAAGCGGCAAAAGTATTAGGGCTAATTCGTAAAAACGGGGTGGATAATATGCTCAGCGCCGTGCAACCCCATTTTGTAAGCGATGCGCAAAAGTATTCATTGGGTCAACAGCGTCATATTGTTGCCTATATGGCAAGCTTAGCTGAGTTTGAACACCACGAATATCAGCTACCAGAACAAAATGATGTGCCCGCGTTTGTCACGCCAAACATTCCTGACTATCACGATGTAAAAGCGCAATTTACCAAACGCTTTAAAAAGCAGCGTAAAAAACCACAGCCTTTGCTGCAATTTTTAGACGAAAGCTACCCTGAGCTTGAAGCCGATGAAATGCTGTTTTTGTATCAAAAGTTGGTAAGCGATAGCACCCTAGAAATTAGCCAAAGCGATAAGAAAGCCCGCGTTAACATTGCAGGCCAGCACTTTAATTTATATCCCTTTAATTCAGAGCCTCAGGCTGATAAAGCCGAGCACGAGTAATTACCATGACCCATATAAACTTAGATGAGCTTTCTCACTTACAAGCCATTAATAAAAAATTAGTCGCCGGTTACCACATTTGCGAACAAGACACCGTAATGTGGCAAGAGCTTGACCAACAAATAGACGCTTATACTGCCTTATTTACAGCATTAGGCCACGAGTTAAAACACGATAGCCGTGGTTTTTATTATTTTGCCAGCGATGAAAGCACCCCAAACATGGGTAAGATTTCCCGCGCTGTAGCGCTCACTATTTACATTTTAATAGAGCATTTTGCCAATATAGGTAAAGACCCAATGCGCGCATTATTTGACGAGCCAAACGATTTAGAGCTAATGCAAACCTTGGTGCAACTTAATAAACATTTATTTGATCAGCTTGAGATATTCTCGGGTTCTGACTTACGCAAAGATGTGTATTTACGCATGGTACGTTTAGGCCTTGCCCGCGAGGTAGAAGGTGGCTTTATGTTGCAAGCCCCTATTCACCGCTATATTGATGCCTTAATGGAAGTAAACGAAGAGACCTTTATTAGTGAGGACGAGCAATGAAAAATTTATACGGACTGAGTAAACTCGCCCTACTAAATACCGCAGGCTATGCAAAATGTGTGATCCCACTGGATAAAAGTAGCTCGATTTGTGCCCCTAACAACACAGGTAAAAGCTCAGTAATTAATGCACTGCAGTTTCCGCTAATTAACGATTTACGCCTAACCGAGTGGGATGGCCACGATTTAGATGAAACCCGTAAGTTTTATTTTTCATCAGATCAATCGTACATTTTATTACAAGCCGATTTGCCCCATGGCTCAGTCGTCATTGGCGTAGCCGGCTTAGGTAAAATTGCCGGTTATGCACACCAATACTTTTGCTATCAAGGTAAGCTTGATTTAGCCCAGTACACCCAAGGCAATACCATTATTAAGTTTACCAAGCTGTTTAACCACTTAAAGCAGCAAGGTTACAACCCAATAGAGCTTAAAGCACAAGAATTAAACGCCCTACTGACTGGCGGAGCAACGCAATTTGACGGTGAGATCAATTTAAAAATGATCCCCCTTAACAACGTTCAAGACTCTGCAATATACAAAGAAATATTTCGTCGTATTCTTAATTTACATAAGTTAGGCGCAAACGACGTTAAGCGCTTTATGCTCCGTGTGTTTGAACGCCATATGTCAAATTCTAAGGTCGACTTTTACGAGGTTTGGCGCCGTTCGTTTGATAAAGTAAACCGCGCAAAGCGTGAATTAAAAGCGCTAGAATCAATGCAAGAGCCCATAGCCGCTCTTGAATCTATGCTTGAAAACCAAACCGTGCTTAAAGGTAAACTAGCAGCATATGCGCCAAAGATTGACCAAGCACTGATTGACTTTGATGCTTACCAAGAAGAGCAACTAAGCGAGCTCAACATCGCCCTTGAAGACATTGAACACGAAAAGCACGAGTTTGAACAAAAGCAAGGGCTATACGTGCAACAATCGCGCGATATAGAGCGCAAGCAAACTCAAATTGAACAATGGTTTTTAGATTTCAACGCCCTTAAAAGTGAATTTGAGCTGGTTAATAAAGCCACTCTCAAAAGCAACCTAACGCAGTTAAAAAATGACTACGAGTCGTTGTCACACTCTATTACGAGTGCTCAAGGGCAAAGTCTGCACACCCTTGATTACCGTATTGGTGAAACACAAAAACAAATTAAAAGTTTAAAGTTACAACTTAAAAACTTAGAATTTAATTTATTCACCCGTATGCGTGAAGACTTATCACTGAAAGAGGTAGAAGAAATATCACGACTATTAAACCCCGATCTTCTCTCCTTTGCCACCACCAGCAATGGCGATATAACCATTGATGACGAAGATGCCTTTGGTGAATTTTTATCACAGCTGAGCGAAAATGTTAAAGGCGGTATACTCACCCTACCTGGTGCCAGTATTAAACTTAAAAAGCTCTCACCAGTACAAATGCAAAGCGGCGAAAATAAAGAGCAACTGAGCGCTCAGTTAACCGCGCTTGAGCAATCATTAAAAGAGTTTAAACAACAACGCGAAGTGGCCGCCAATGTTGCAGATAAGCAAAAAGAAAAAGACGCGCTATACGATGAGCTTATGAGTGCAGAAAATGCACTTAAACGCTTAGAGCAATTTGAAGTGATGCAACAATCGGTTGACGCCCAAGCAATGCTAAAAGAGCAGCTTTTAGCCGAGCGCGAACAAGTTGACGATTACCTACAAGATATTCAAAAAAACAGTGGCTCAATTGCTGATAGACGCTCACTAATTAAATCTAAGCAGGCACAAATTAATCGTCAAACAGAGCGCTTACGCCAAGTTAAAACCGAGCGTATTGACCACACATTAGATTTATACAGTGGTAAAGTAACGCCTTATATGATTGATATAAAAATCGATTTTGATAATTTAAGCGATTTAATTCACCACTTTAATAAGGACTGCCAAGAGCTACGGAACTTCGATATAAATGTACGTAATACCTATATGCATATTTATAATGCCGGTATTACTAAGTTTGATAACGAAAACGATGAGTTTAGTAAATATCAAAAGCTTATTAGCGCGTTTCATAACATTGATAACGAGCGCGATGCAGTTGAGCGACAAGGTCGCGTTGCCCTCACCGAAGTAGCCGCTACTATTAAAGGACTGCGCGAAGATTTAGACCGCTTACGCCGTGAAATGAATAGCTTTAATAAAGGCATTAGCCAGCACCGCATTTCAAACCTGCAAGCGTTTAAAATTAATATTATCCCGCGCAAAATGTTGGTAGATAGTATTGATACTATTATCAGTACCTCTAACCAATTTGAACAAGGCGATACGCTCGATTTACTCAGCCAAGAGCCTTATAGCGAGAGCGCGGTAAACGAGGCAAAAGATCATTTAATTAAACTCGCCTCAGACAAAGCAGGTCTGACCCTCACCGATTTATTTGATATTCGTTTTGAAGTGGTTAACCGTGCAGGTGAAACCGAGCACTTTGAAAAGATAGACTCGGCTGGCTCAAATGGTACGCGTATCACCATTAAGCTATTATGTGGCATGTTGTTTATTCGTTATTTATTAAGCGATCAGGAACAAAACTTATACCGTATACCTATTTATATAGATGAAGCGGCTGATATCGACCCGCAAAACCAAAAGGCAATTATAGAAACTGCCCTGAGCTTTGGCTTTGTGCCAATATTTGCCTCGGTTAAACCGCAAATAAGTTGTGATTATATTGTGCCAATTCGTTCAGTAAAAGGCGGTGCACAAAACTGGGTAGATGAAAAAGATTGGATTGAGGTTGAACATAAATCACCTCAGCTAGACTAAGAATTAATTGGCTATTCATCTTAGCCAGTTACACTTATTTTAAAGATTTTAAATTAACCTCGCCCATGGTAGTTTAAACAAACGCACTTTATTGGAGCAAACGGAATGAAACACATATTTATTGTCGCAGCACT
Source organism: Pseudoalteromonas sp. S1612 (assembly GCF_005887175.1). Classification (GTDB taxonomy): domain Bacteria; phylum Pseudomonadota; class Gammaproteobacteria; order Enterobacterales; family Alteromonadaceae; genus Pseudoalteromonas; species Pseudoalteromonas undina. The sequence goes on from NZ_PNDH01000020.1 coordinate 63,917, forward strand.
GGCATTACTAACCGCCTGTACACAAACGCCCGATTGGGATTACGATAAATCAGCAAACTTTAGTAACTACAAAACGTTTGCTTGGGTAGAAAACGCGAGTCTAACCAAAGACACGCATAACTACCAAATCAGTGGGCTTATGGAAAAACGCGTTCGCAATGCGGTAAACAACCAACTAAGCCAGCAATTAGGTATGCAATTGGTTGACGTAGCGCAAGCTGATGTACTTGTTAATTACCATGCAAGTGTAGATAAAGAGCTTGAAGTTGACAGCTTTAACGTAGGCTACGGTGCACGTTGGGGTTACTGGGGCACAGGCTTTAATCACGATGTAAGCGCACGCGAATATGAAGTAGGCACGTTAGTTATCGATATTATTGATCGTGAGTCAAACCAATTAATTTGGCGTGGTGCTAAAGATGGTCGTTTAAAGAAAAAACAAACCCCATCACAACGTGAAGCCGCTATTAAGGAAACGGTTGCCAATATTTTAAGTAACTTTCCGCCTAAAGCGCAGCAATAAACTTTAATTGATATTTAAAAGCCCGCATGTTTGCGGGCTTTTTTATGGCTTAAAGACTGTTTACCTATAAAGTAATAAGTTACACATTAACAAGGTGATAGCTCAATGCTATAGTAATCATGTTACAAGGATAAAGCTTAATCAATAAGACGTTTAGTAAACGTTGTGTTTAAAGTTGTGAGATAAATTAAAGGATTAAAATGAAAGAAACGTGCCCAAATTGTAAAAGTAATTTTGCAGCTAAAGATATAAAAAATATTAACAAAAATAGTATTTTTATTGAAAAACAATGCCCTTCTTGTCAAACATGGTTTTGTTTGAATAAAACACTCACGATTATAAAAATTATTGGCATTTTTTTATTGTTAATAACCAGCCTATTAAATATCTTCAATATTAAGAGTGAATACAGTCTGGTTTTTTCAAGCATTGGCTTGGTAGGCATACTAATGGCAATCATTATTACTTTTTTTGGTAAGCATGAAACGGTCAAATAATCAAAAAACAAAAAAGAAGCAAAAAATAAAACACGCTAATATTAGTAATATTAGAATGCTGTTGAACCTAATCGCATTCTCTTTAGTCTTTTGGGCTTTAGGCCTTTTATCTATTTTATTTGCGATAAAATTTATACACGATGGCTATATTCTGACCCCAACAGATTACCGGGTCGAATCTGACGTTTATTTCTTTTCAGCGACGCCATTTACTTATCTATTTTACCTTTTTCTTTACTTAGGAACTGGGATCTACTTTTTAGCTGTGCCCTATCTTTTTAGAGATATGTTCCCGCGAAAAAAGAAAAAGCCTGATAAAAATAAAAAAAAGTACAAACGAGGCAAAAATTAGTTTCATTAGTTACCAGCACTTTTTATTTAAATACGCCCCAATGAAGTTGTTATTTATACTTGTGCAATAAATCAATTGGGATATGGCAATAATCATTAGGGTGATTGGTTAAACGGTCTTGATGGTCGGGATCGCTAGGGACATAATTAGTCAGTGGCGCTACTTGTACCGCTATTTTTTCAGCATCATCACGCTGGCTAATATAGTCTCTGGCGATGTTTAAATGATCACTTTCTTGGCTAAAAATGGCGGTACGGTATTTTTCGCCTACATCGTCACCTTGTTTATTGATACTGTATGGGTCAATAATCTCAAAAAAATAGCCAATTAATTCATTTAAGGTCACATCTTGGGCATCAAAGGTTACTTTAACGCACTCGGCATAGCCATCGTATTCACCTTGTGTTGTGTTACTCGTGCCGTTGGCACGCCCCGCCTCAGTAGTCACTACTCCAGGTAAATACCTCATAAACTCTTGCACGCCCCATAAACAACCACCAGCAAAATAAAGTGTGTGCTGATTCAATGAATGACTCGATTGTTGTGTTTGCATAATAAAGTGACCAATGTAAATAATTTATGGGATGCAGAGTTACTATTTTGTAACGCTAGGTTTGATTATCAAATGCAGTTTTTTATCATTAATGTACAATAGCGCCCAAAATCACCCTAGCTTAGTGAGCTTACCTTATCATGTGATAAAAAGTGATAGGTATTTAATTGTTAGCGCCATTGCATAAAATGAGAATAATGATATGAATCGTGCCCCGCACCTTATTATACCGGCTGTACTAGCCAGTATGTCGACTGTTGCTTATGCAGAACAGAGTAAAGAAACAGCAACCATAGAACAAATAACAATTGAAGTGTCACCCACTGCCAATACCTTACCCGTTGGTACATTTGATTCACCTATTTCAAATTTAGAGTACGACCCGCGTGTTGACTTGCAATCACGCAATATGGCTGAAGCACAAGCTGATGTAACGATACGCGGTGGTATTTTTGAAAATACCGGCTTTAGAGTCGGCAGTGCAACTCTACTCGACCCGCAGTCTGGTCACTACTTTGCAGAAATTCCTATTGCACCACAAATGCTAACGGGTGCCAGCGTATTAACCGGAGCCGATAATGCACTTTATGGCATGAATAGCTCCGTAGGTACTGTGTCGTTTGCTTGGAAACCAATAACAACCGGTGGCAGTGTCTCTTTGGGCGCAGGCTCAAATGACTTTAACTTACAAACAATTCATGCAGGTGTCAGTACTCCACTTGAAGCAAACGCTAATTGGCGTATTGGTTTTGAAGGTGAATATTCGCACTCACAAAGCGATGGTTCGATTGATTTTGGCGATCATGACTTTACCCGTACTTCTGGCAGAGTGCAGTTAACTGGGAGCGATTCACAAACTGATTTATTTTACGGCTTACAAGAAAAGTTTTTTGGTTGGCCAAACCTTTATACCCCATTTGGTGTCAATGAAACCGAAGACTTAGAAACTCAATTATGGATGCTCAACCATAAACAAGCCTATGCTACCAACAGTGAATTTGAAGTATCGGCTTATTACCGCAAGCATAACGACCATTATATTTATTCAAGAGAAAACCCAAGCGCGTTCCAAGCATTTCATGAAACACAAGTAAAATCATTGGCTGTTTCGGGTCGTCATGAGCAAACAAAGTCAGTTGCGGTTAATTACTCGGCGCAATATATAGAAGACAGTATTGACTCCACCACCCTTGAAAATAACTTTACTTCACGTAACTACTTTAAGCTTAGTGTATTACCTGAATACACAACAGCACTAGCAAGCAACCAGCAACTAACCGTGCGCTTAGGTGCTGCGTTTGATAACACCAGTCGTGATGATTCCGAGCTATCGTTAATTGGGGATGTTAGTTTCAATACCCAAAATAACGATGGCACTGAGCATACATTGTATTTATCGTATGCCGAGGCAAGTCAAGTAGCAGGCTACACCGCCATTGGTGGCAGTGAATCAGGTGGTTTGTTTAGAAGTAACGCTAACCTTAAGCGTGAAACCACCAAAAACTTAGAGCTGGGCTTATTGCTTGAGCAACAAAGCTGGCAACTCAATTCCGCGCTTTTTTACCGTAAAGATAACAACCTAACCGATTGGACATTTAACTTTGATTCAAGCTCTGCACGATTTGCACAGCCGGTTGATATTGATACCACAGGCCTTGAATTTTTAGCCACTAAGCAATTTGATAACGCAGAAATTATTGCCAGCTATGCGTACTTACATAAAACAGAAACCTACGGCGCTGAAAATATTGATGCTAGCTTTTATGCCTTAAACTTTCCTGATCATCGTGTAACACTCGGTGCGATTTGGAACCCGACGAATGTATTAGAATTTCGAGTAGATAATGAATGGCGTAAACAGCATAACAATGCGCTACGCCGTTCAGGTGACGAGGCGTTATTTACTCAGCTGACGTTAAAAATAACTCCACCAGCTGTGCCTAACTTCTTTATTAGTCTTGCGGCTGATAACTTATGGGATGAGTCGTTTGAAGAAATTCCAGGTACACCTGGTCGCGGCGAGCAATATACGCTAAGTGCCACGTATAGCTGGTAACTTTATCGCTCAGCGAGGGCTTACTCCACGCTGAGCTTGTTTTTTAATTAAAATAAGAAACAGACCAGTAGAAAGCTGAATTAGAAACTTCATTTCGCAGCCCTCCCTAAGTATTCTAAAAGCGCAGAATCCCCTCCTCTGTGTACATGCATAATTGAAATAGTATGAGCAAAGAGAAGTGAATGAGAAGTAAATGAGGTAACACTAGCGACAATGCTTAGTGGATACTTAATTGCACTCTCTCAGTACTACTTTTAGAAACACAAAGTAAGTACCTAACCTGAACTCTGGTTAGGAGATTTACTAACATATTGAATCAAAATGATATTTATGTTTATTTTCTCAAGCTAGAGATTTTTAGTGAAAACAAGGCGAAATTACGCGTCAATAGCTAGCCTATTGCAAGTAAATTCAACGCAGTTAGCGCTGAAAATAGCTGCTTGAGATGGATTTATTATCCGGAGTTCAGGTTATCAACACTTTTCAAGCGTATTAATTGTAAATATATGTGTATTTAATACAATAAATTAGGTTAATTGCTCTAATTCGGTAATTAACGTTAATGCTTGTTCATTGGTTGTCCCGCATACATCTAACGTGGCACTAAAGTCACTGCACACTTTTGGGCGCGACTCATCACCAAATAGCTTGCATAAATTTCGTTCATCCAGCTGAATACAACGTTCTCCGGCCTTTTTACCGTTTGGCATACCTGGAATTGGCGAGCTAATACTCGGCGCAATACAACATGCTCCACAGCCTAAACGGCACGCCATTGATTGTGTTTTCATTCTAACCTCAGTAATAAATTTCAATTATTTTGTTGCTGCTTTGTACATAAATAGCGTGTTTCGTTCTATTTGTAACCGCCTTGTGCAATGACTTGTTACATCTTCAAATACACTGTAAACACTTTATTGCGTATCATTAGTCCATCAGCACAATTTATGAAGGAATGCCCTGTGGCGACTAAAAAACAAATAATACTTCCGATCGTGGTCCTTGTTGGTGGCATTGGCCTCGCAGCAGGCTTTTCTGCAATGAAAAAGCCACCTGAAGAAAAGCCCCCCCAAGACATGCGCCCTTTGGTTGCAGCACAACCAGTTCACCTTGATGCAATTACCCTCGATGTAAAGTCGTACGGTATTGTACAACCAAAAGACCGCACTGAATTGATTGCTCAGGTGAGTGGCCAAGTTATTTCAGTTGCAGGACAATTTGTTGAAGGTGCCTTTGTAAAGCAAGGCGACATTTTAGCACGAATTGATCCAAATGATTATGAAGCTGATTTAATTGAAGCAGAAGCAGGCCTTGCCCAAGCAAGCTCAGCACTCGAAATTGAACGCGCACAAGCGCATGTTGCTAAAGCCGAATGGGAACGCATTAAAGCAGACTCAAGTGATATCACCGCCTCTGCACTGTATTTACGTAAACCGCAATTAGCTGAAAAAATGGCGCGATATCGCTCAGCACAAGCAAGTGTAAAACGTGCTAAACGTAATTTAGAACGCACATATATTAAAGCCCCCTACGATGCGATTATAAACGAGCGCAGCATTAGTTTAGGTTCGGTAGTTAATCCTGGTAATAGCTTTGGTTCACTTAGTTCGACTGAGGTCGCCGAAGTGCGTTTACCTGTTGCCGATAAAGAGCTGCAATACCTTAATAATGGTGGCATAGGTGCAACAGTTGAATTTAATGCGCAATATGCAGGTAAAGAAACCACATGGCAGGCTAAAGTGGTACGTAGCGAAGGTGTGATTGATCAAAAAAGTCGAATGAGCTATTTGGTTGCCCAACTTCAAACTCCATATGAAGGGGTTCAGCCACTTCGTTTTGGCTCATACATAAACGCTACAATTGAAGGCCGCGCCGTTAATGGCGCTATTGTTGTTCCTCATCATCTGGTTAAAAATAATAAAATTGCAGTGTTAAACGATGATTTAACTTTGTCATTTAAAACACTCAATATTATTCGCGAACAAGATGGCATGGTCATCGCTAATCAAGGCTTAGCAGAGGGAGAACAACTGATAACTTCTGCTCTTGAATACCCTAGCGAAGGAATGGCAGTAAAAATTGAAGACACTGTGACCAAACCAGACGTTACTCAACTTGCATTAAAAGGAGAGTAAGCAATGACCACAACTGATGAAAAAGGGTTAATTGCGTGGTTTGCGCGTAACCCCGTTGCAGCTAACCTAATCATGATTTTTATCTTGATTGGTGGGTTATTAACCGCGCTGACAATTCGTAAGCAAGCATTCCCTCAATTTGAGAGTAACTGGGTAAGTATTCAAGCTGTTTACCCTGGTGCCGCACCACAAGAAGTGGAAGAAGGCATTACTATAAAAATTGAAGAAAACCTTGAAGGAACCGAAGGTATAAAGCGTCTAATCACTTACTCTAATCGAGGCTATGCACAAGCCTGGGTTGAGATTGAAGAAAAATATGACGCCAAAGAAGCGCTAGATGAAATAAAAGCGCAAGTAGATTCAATTAATACGTTTCCTGCGGGTATGGAACGCCCTGTTGTTCAGCGTGAAAAATTTCAACAAGAAGTAATGATACTCGCGCTTTATGGTGATATGAGTTATTACCAGTTAAAAGAACTTGGTAATGATATTAAAGATGAATTACAAAACCTTCCTCATGTAAACCTAGTTGATTTTTACAGTGGCTTAGACTACGAAATTGGTATTGAAATTAGCCCTGATAAACTTCGCGAATACGGACTCACGTTTAGAGATGTTTCTAATGCGGTGCAAAGCTTTTCAACTAATATGTCGGCGGGGCAAATTCGCTCTGATACTGGCTACATTTCGATGCGTGTCGAAAAGCAAGCCTATCGTGGCGGTGAATTTGAAAAGTTACCGCTAATTACATTACCAGACGGTGCTCAAATTAAATTAGGCGATGTAGCCACCATTAATGATGGCTTTGAAGAAGGCTTACTTTATTCTAAATACAATGGCAAAAATTCACTGTCGTTTGAAATTGATGCCTCAAAAGATCAAGACATTACCGTTGTTGCTAAAGTCCTTAAAAAGTACCTAGCTGACAAAGCCGATCAACTTCCTGCAGGCGTTAAGTTATCACCCATCGTTGATTTAACATACTACCTTGAAGGTCGCCTCGACATGATGGTCGATAACATGGTGTGGGGCGGTATTTTAGTTATGCTGGTATTAGCGCTGTTTTTACCTCTTAGATTAGCGTTTTGGGTAATGATGGGCCTACCAGTGTCTTTCTTAGGGGCATTCTTATTTATGCCTATCGGCTTTTTAGACATTACTATTAATATGGTGTCTTTGTTTGCCTTTATTATTGTTTTGGGGATTGTGGTTGATGATGCCATTGTTGTAGGTGAGTCGGCCAGTGCTGAAATTGAAAAACATGGGCACTCACTTAACAACGTTATTCGTGGTGTAAAACGTGTAGCCATGCCAGCAACCTTTGGTGTACTTACCACTATTGCTGCATTTTTACCTCAAGCAATGGCTTCAGGGCCGAGCGCTGCGTTTTCGAAAGCAATTGGTGTAGTAATTATTTTATGCTTAATTTTTTCACTGATTGAATCAAAACTAATTTTACCTGCACACATCGCAGCAATGAACCCGCGTAAGCCTAATCCTAAAAACCCATTACATAAATTACGTAATGCAGTTGATAGTGGCTTAAAGCATTTTGTTGAACATTATTACACTCCATTTATCGGTCGTTGTATCCATTATCGCTATACCGTGATTATTGGCTTTTTATGTATTTTAATTGTCAGTGCAGGACTCTTTGCCGGTGGAATGGTTAAATTTGTACCAAACCCTAAAATTCCGCATGATTTTCCGCGTATATCGCTAGAAATGAACCTTGCCTCTTCTGAGCAAGCCACGCTTGAAACAGCGCGTAAAATAGAAAATGTATTACTGAGCGTCGACAAAGAACTAGAGCAGCAGTATGGCCAATCTATGATCCGTGATTTGTCTGTTAGTCTGCGTGGTCGTACTAATGCGAGTATTATGGCCATTTTAGTAGAGCCTCACTTACGCCCAATCGATACCTTTGAGCTAAGCACTATGTGGCGTGAAAAAATGCCGCCGCTACCGGGGCTTAAAACACTCACTATTCAAGATAGTATTTTTGGCGGTGGTCGTGATGATGGCGACGTTAGCTTTAGACTCGAAGGAAAAAATGCCGACGAGCTAAAAGAAGTATCTAGCAAACTAAAAGCTAAGTTACAAAGTATGGAAGGCGTGGGTGATGTAAATGACTCACTACAAAGCGCCACCGACGAAGTACAACTTGATTTAAAACCACTTGCTTACAGTATGGGCTTAACCCTAGCTGATGTGGCCTCTCAAGTTAGTTTTAGTTATTACGGCCTTGAAGCACAGCGTATTTTACGTGAAGGTGAAGAAATCAAAGTAATGATTCGCTACCCGCAAAGCGAGCGCAACTCAATAAGCAACATCCAAGATACGCGTATTATCACCCCTGCGGGCGCTGAAGTTTCTTTAAGTGAAATAGCTATAGTCAAGCTGGTAGACGGCGTAAGCAGTATCAGACGTGAAAACTCAAATCGTACTGTTAATGTGTGGGCTGCGGTCAATAGTGACGAAGTAGAGCCATTTGCCATTGCACAAGAAATTCGTGATGTTTACTTACCAGCACTGCTTAAAAACTACCCTGGAGTAAAAAGTAATGTTGCAGGGCGTATTCAAGAAGAGATGGAGAGTGCTAATGAACAACTACGTGATTTTGCAATCTCATTAATGATTATTTTTGCGCTACTGGCCATTCCACTTCGCTCATATTCTCAGCCACTGATCATTATGTCGGTGATCCCATTTGGTGTTGTGGGTGCTATGTTCGGTCATATGGCTTTAGGTATGACCATGAGCGGGCTATCAATGTTCGGCATTATAGCTGTTGCCGGTATAGTGGTTAATGATTCACTTGTTATGGTGGATTTTGTAAACAAAGCCCGTGCAGAAGGTGTGGCAATAAAAGAAGCGGTAATGCAAGCCGGAGCGCGTCGCTTTAGAGCCATATTACTAACCTCAGTCACTACTTTTATTGGCGTAATGCCCATTATTATGGAAACCAGTTTACAAGCAAAAATTGTAATACCTATGGCCGTATCACTCGCCTTTGGTGTGCTGTTTGCTACAGTAATAACGCTTATTCTTATACCGTGTCAGTACGTTGCGCTTGAGGATACAAAACGTCTGATCCGCAAGTGGCGCGGCAAAGACCCTATCGTCGATGGCCAACCAGCAACGACCAATAGTTAATTCAGTAAAATCCCAACCAAAAAAGCTCGGCATAATTATG